>JBFGZM010000465.1:0-2598 GCA_041586815.1 Marinobacterium sp.
ATGTCCGCTTTGGGCACATAGCCGACTTTTACCGCCAAGCCATCCGGCCGCCGCGCGAGACCGGAATAGCGCCCGTCAAGGCTCTACACGCCCGGTATGGCACACAAAAAGGCCCGACATTGCTGCCGGGCCTTTCTTTATGTTTGCACTTAACAACCCATCAGATCACGGCCCCGCCAAGGGGCCATGATCAGTGGCGATCACTCTTCCCGATAGTTGTCGATCGACGGGCAGGAGCAAATGAAGTTGCGATCGCCAAAGACGTTGTCGATGCGATTGGCCGCCGGCCAGAACTTGTTGCGACGGGTGGATTCGGTCGGGAACACCGCCTCGTCACGGCTGTAGACACGCTCCCACTCACCCACCAGATCCGCCATGGTATGCGGCGCATGGTGCAGCGGGTTGTTGTCTGCCGTCCACTCGCCGGATTCCACGCGGCTGATTTCACCACGAATCTTGACCATGGCTTCGATGAAGCGATCCAGCTCCGCCTTGGACTCGGATTCGGTGGGCTCGATCATCAGGGTACCCGCCACCGGGAAGGACATGGTAGGCGCATGGAAACCGTAGTCCATCAGGCGCTTGGCAATATCTTCCTCGCTGACACCGCAGGCTTCTTTCAACGGGCGGATATCAACGATGCACTCGTGGGCAACGCGACCGTTGCGACCCCGGTACAGGATCGGGTAATGCTCACCGAGCTTCTCGGCCAGGTAGTTCGCACCCAGGATCGCCACGCGGGTGGAATCCTTGAGGCCGGACTTGCCGAGCATGCGAATATACAGGTAGCTGATCGGCAGGATCGCGCCGGAGCCAAAGGGTGCAGCCGAAACCGCGCCGTTCTGATTTTCCAGACCCGGTACCGCACTCACCTGATGACCCGGCAGGAAGGGTGCCAGATGGCTCTTCACACCGATCGGACCCATGCCCGGGCCACCGCCGCCGTGAGGAATGGCGAAAGTCTTGTGCAGGTTAAGGTGGGATACGTCGGAACCGATCAGGCCCGGCTTGGAAATGCCGACCTGGGCGTTCATGTTCGCGCCGTCCATGTACACCTGGCCGCCGTGCTTGTGCACCAGATCGCAGATCTCGACGATTTCCTGCTCGAACACACCGTGGGTAGACGGGTAGGTGATCATCAGGCAGCTCAGGTTTTCGCTATGCTGCTCGGCCTTGGCACGCATGTCCGCGACATCAACGTTACCCTTGGCGTCGCACTCAACGATCACCACCTTCATGCCCATCATCGCCGCGGATGCAGGGTTGGTACCGTGGGCAGAGGACGGAATCAGGCAGATATCCCGGTGACCTTCACCGATGGATTCCTGGTACTTGCGGATCGCCAGCAGGCCGGCGTACTCGCCCTGGGCGCCGGAGTTGGGTTGCATGGACACGTTGTCATAACCGGTGATCTCCACCAGCATGGTTTCCAGCTCTTCGAGCATGCGGTGGTAACCCTGGATCTGGTCCGCCGGTGCGAAGGGGTGGATGTTGGCGAACTCGGGCCAGGTGACCGGAATCATTTCCGCCGTGGCGTTGAGCTTCATGGTGCAGGAACCCAGGGGGATCATGCCGTGCACCAGGGAGTAGTCCTTGTTCTCTAGCTGCTTCATGTAACGCAGCATCTCGGTTTCACTGTGGTGGGTGTTGAACACCGGATGGCTCAGGATTGCGTCTTCACGACGCTGCTCAGCAGCAATACCCGTGGCCTCCCCTGCCACAATGCGGGCGTCGATGGCAGCAACATCCAAGCCATGACCGGCCCCCAGGATAATGTCAAACAGCTCGGCCACATCGGCGGCCGTGGTGGTCTCATCCAGGCTCACACCCAGGCGGTCGTCACCGTTAAGGCGCAGGTTGCAGCCCTGTGCGAGCGCACGCTGGTACACTGCCTGCTGCTGGTCGCCCAGCGTCAGAGTCAGGGTGTCGAAGTAGCTATCATTGACGGCAAAGCCCTTGTCCTTCAGACCGATGGCCAGAATGGCGGTGAGGCGGTGGATACGCTCGGCGATGGCCTTGAGACCGTCCGGGCCATGGTACACGGCATAGAAGCTTGCCATGTTTGCCAGCAGCGCCTGGGCGGTACAGATGTTGGAGGTCGCCTTCTCGCGGCGGATATGCTGCTCGCGGGTCTGCATGGCCATGCGCAGTGCCTGGTTACCATTGGCATCCACGGACACACCGATAATGCGGCCCGGCACCGAGCGCTTGAGCTTGTCGCTGGCGGCAAAGAAGGCCGCGTGGGGGCCACCAAAGCCCATGGGGACACCGAAACGCTGGGCAGACCCCAGCACCACATCGGCACCCAGTTCACCCGGGGATTTGAGCAACACCAGCGCCATGGGGTCGGCGGCAACAGCCACCATGGCCTGCTGTGCCTTGGCACTTGCGATCAGGGTCTTGATATCGGTGATATTGCCGCAGGTACCGGGGTACTGCAGCTGGGCGCCGAAGACATCGTGCTGATCCAGTTCAGCCGCAGGTGCCACCACGACATCGTAACCAAAGTATTCGGCGCGGGTACGAATCACGTCAATGGTCTGGGGGTGCACATCATCGGCAACGAAATAGGTGTTGCTCTTCTTGCGGTTAGAGCGC
>JBFGZM010000466.1:0-2597 GCA_041586815.1 Marinobacterium sp.
CACCTTTAGCGACCTACCCGGACCCAGCGCGGGCCGCGCCTGATGGGTCCCTATTTGGTCTTGCTCCGAGTGGGGTTTACCGTGCCGTGGAATGTTGCCACCCACGCGGTGCGCTCTTACCGCACCCTTTCACCCTTACCGGCATCCGAAGATGCTTAGGCGGTCTACTCTCTGTTGCACTGGCCGTCGGCTTGCGCCGCCCAGACGTTATCTGGCACTCCGCCCTGTGGAGCCCGGACTTTCCTCCCCTGCGCAAAGCACAGCGGCGACTGCCCGGCGAACTCATCCGGGCGCAAGAATACCAGCATTCACACAAAGCGCAAGCCAGGACCGCGAGGCTTTTACTCACAGCAAGACCTAGCTGTCGCGACGCTCCAGCGCCATCTGATAAAGGAAGTTCTTTTTCTGGCCCGTCAGCTTGGCTGCCAGCGCCGCGGCCTGCTTGATCGGCAGCTCTTCCAGCAGCACGTCAAGCACCCGCATGGCCTCGAGACTCGCCGCATCATCCGACTGCGCCGGTGCGCCCTGTACCAGCACAACGAATTCGCCTTTCTGCTGATTGGCATCCTGGCGCATCCAGTCGAGCAATTCCGACACCGGGGCCCCCTTGATGGTCTCGAAGGTTTTGGTCAGCTCCCGCGCAGCCACCACCATGCGCCCGGGGCCAAAACTGGCCTGCATGTCTTCCAGAGACGCGAGAATACGGTGCGTCGACTCATAGAAAATCAGCGTGCGCTCTTCGCGCGCCAGCGCCTCCAGCCGCTGTCGCCGTGCCAGGCTCTTGGCCGGCAAAAAGCCCTCGAACACGAAACGGTCCGACGGCAGGCCCGCCGCGCACAGGGCAGCCACCAGCGCACTGCAGCCGGGTACCGGCACAACCCGGAAACCCGCCTCGCGCACCGCACGCACCAGCACAAAGCCCGGGTCCGATATCAGCGGCGTTCCGGCATCAGAAATCAGCGCAACGCTTTCACCGCCCGACAGGCGTTCGACTATCTGTTCGATTCGCTGCCGTTCGTTGTGATCATGCACTGAAATCATGGGCGTTTTAATGTTAAAGTGCGCCATCAAGCGTGCACTGTGACGGGTATCTTCCGCCGCGATCAGTGACACTGTCTGCAGCACCTCAATTGCACGCGCAGTCATATCTGCGAGATTGCCTATGGGTGTTGCGACAACATGCAGAACCGCTTCCGACATCGTGAATCCATCCGTCTTTTGGGGTGACAGAGTATATGATGAATCCGCTGCGCCTGTCTCTGACCGCCAGCCTGCTGGCCGTATTGCTTGTTGGCTGCAGTACGCCGACGTCCAGAGCTCCCGCACCCGCCGCCACCGCCATCGAACGCGAGCAGAACAGCATTGCCGCACTGCTCAGTGAAGCCAGCCGCGCCCAGCCGATCCGCGCAGCCGAGCTGCGCGCACAAGCCGCCCGCAAGCTGATCGACATTGATCAGCGCGACCAGGCCATCGCCATTCTGGAGCGCATCGACACCGCCCTGTTGCCGCCAATCCTGCGCTTCGATATCGCCAAGCTCAAGGCAGGCACGGCGCTGGAACGCCAGGACAGCAGCCAGGCACTGCGCTACCTGGCTGAAATGCCCAGCAGCGAACCCCTGCCGACAGCCCAGGCCATCGAACTGGGTGAGCTGCGCGCACAGGCCTACCAGCAACAACAGAACAACCCTGGCGAGCTCAGGGAACTGATCAGGGTGGCGCAGCTGCGCCAGGACCCGACGCTGCGCCAGGCACTGCATGAACGCATCTGGACCCTGCTGGGCGAACTGCCCAGTGCCGAACTGAACCGCCTGACCAATAGCGGTGACGCTTCCTACTATGAGCAGGGCTGGTACGAGCTCACCATCAGCCTGCGCGGCAGCACAGATCTGGCCAGCCAGTACAACCGCCTGGACGCCTGGCGCACCCTGTGGCAGTCCCACCCGGCGCTGCAACTCCCGCCCCAGGCTGTAGCCGGCCTGTTCGATGCCGGCGTCATGCCCACTCGACGGATCGGCCTGCTGCTGCCCCAAAGCGGCTCCCTGGCCAAGGCTGCCAGCGCCATCAGCGACGGCTTCATGGCCGCCTACTACCAGGCCCAGCGCGAAGGCCTGCCCGTCCCGGAAATCCAGCTGCTGGACTCGACCCTGGTCAACACACCGGAACAATTGCTGAACCTGACCCGCACCCTGCAGCTGGACCTGGTGGTCGGCCCGCTTGACAAGAACTATGTCAATCAGCTTGCCCTCATCGATACCCTGCCAGTGCCGATCCTTGCACTGAACAACTCAAACATCCAGGCACCGGAAAACCTGTACCAGCTGGGCCTTGCCGCCGAGGATGAGGCAGAAGCCGCCGCGCTGCGCGCCTGGCAGGACGGCCATCGCCGCATGCTGATGATGATTCCGGAAACCGACTGGGGCTCACGCGTCGGCCAGGCCTTTGTACACAGGTTCGAAAGCCTCGGCGGCCAGATCGTCGGCGCCGTAACCTTCGCCGAGCAGGCAGGCCTCGCTGACCAGGTGGTGTCACTGCTCAATATTGATCTCAGCGAAGCCCGTGCCAGGCGCGTGCGACAGGTCGTTGGCAACCGCATCCAG
>JBFGZM010000467.1:0-2574 GCA_041586815.1 Marinobacterium sp.
TGCCAGTATGCTGCCGGCCCCACTGAGTATCAACCCGAGTAGCGCCAGCAGTTCCTGCTGCCAGGATGCAGCGAGCAGGAATTCGGCCGCTACGATCAGGCCAATGCCGGGGGCGAAAACGCCGAACCCGAGCAGTAAAAGTAGCAGGTTTTGCTGTGGCTTGTTGGCTCGGCGCAGCAGCCACTGCTTGATCGCTGTGCGGTTCACCGGCGTTTGAGCACGGCGAGATTCACGTCCAGCGTCAGCTCAAGCTGTGTCAGGGCCGCCAGAGCATCGCGCGCCGCGGGGGCCAGGCGCTGGCTGTGGGGCGTCATGCCCAGCAGGGTCTGGATGCTGTCGCTGTCGTTCAGGGTGAAGCGATACTGCACCGTTTGCTGTCCCTCCAGGCTGAACAACTCCCCCAGCTGGCTTAAGGGATCGTAGCTTGAGGGCCGAACGTCAGCGTAGATATGACGGCGCAGCTCGATCAGATGGTCATCCCCGGGCCAGGCCAGCAGCAGAAGGCCGCCCGGCTTGAGCGCCTGGGCCATCGGCTCTGGCATGAGGCGACTGAACAGCAGGGTGATGGCATCCAGGGATGCTGGCGGCAGCGGAATATCGGCGCCGGAGGCGACCAGCCAGCGGGCGCTGCGGCTGCGCTGGCAAGCGGCCCGTACCGCGTGCTTGGAAATATCCAGCCCGGTGAGGGCGACATCAAGCCCGGCATCCTGCAGTGCCTGTTCCATGCGGGCGCTGTAATAGCCCTCGCCACAACCCAGGTCCAGCAGCTCGATCGATGCGCTTTGTCCGGCCAGTGTCTGGCTCAGCAGGGCGCTGATCTGGTCAGACAGCTGAGCATAGTGCCCCTGGTCCAGAAAGGCGCGCCGGGCCTGCACCATGGCGGCATTGTCGCCGGGGTCCAGCGAGCGCTTGCGCTGGACCAGCAGCAGGTTCCAGTAGCCCTGGCGGGCCTGGTCGTAGCTGTGACCATTGCTGCAGCGCAGCTGACGCGGCTGCTCGTCGAGCGGCTCGCGACACAGCGGGCAGGCCAGCGGTATCATCGGGCCAGCAGCCGTGCCAGGATGTTTTCGTACAGGTCCGACAGGGTGTCCAGGTCCTTGGCGCTGACCCGTTCGTTCAGCTTGTGAATGGTGGCGTTGCAGGGACCGAGTTCCACCACCTGGGCGCCGGTAGGAGCAATAAAGCGCCCATCCGAGGTGCCGCCGGAGGTCGACAGCTCTGTCTCCAGCCCGGTGATGGCACTGATGGCCTGCTGGCAGGCTTCCACCAGATCACCGGCGGCGGTGAGGAAGGGGTTGCCGGACAGAATCCAGTCGATATCCCACTCAAGCTGGTGCTTGTCGAGGATATCCCGTACCCGGGCCTTGAGCTCGTCGCTGGTCACTTCGGTGGAAAAGCGGAAATTGAAGGCCACATCCAGGTGACCCGGGACCACGTTGGTGGCACCGGTGCCGGCGTTGACATTGGAAATCTGGAAGCTGGTGGGCGGGAAAAACTCATTGCCCTGATCCCAGACCTCGGCGGCCAGTTCTGCCAGCGCAGGGGCTGCCAGGTGAATCGGATTCTTTACCAGGTGCGGGTAGGCCACGTGGCCCTGCACGCCCTGTACCTTGAGGCTGCCGCTGAGGGAACCGCGACGGCCGTTCTTGATGACATCGCCAACCTTGTGGGTGCTGGAGGGCTCGCCCACGATGCACCAGGTGATTTTTTCGTTACGGGCTTCCAGGTGATCGACCACCCGGGTGGTGCCGTTGATGAAGGGGCCCTCTTCGTCGCTGGTGATCAGCAGGGCAAGGGAGCCCTCGTGGTCCGGGTGGTTGTGGACAAAGCGTTCCAGCGCGGTGACGAAGGCGGCCAGGCTGCCTTTCATGTCCGCGGCGCCGCGCCCGCACAGCATGCCTTCACTGATCTGCGGCTCAAACGGCGGGAACTGCCACTGCTCTACCGGTCCTGTGGGCACAACATCGGTGTGGCCGGCAAAGCAGAGCACGGGGCCGGACTCGCCACGCCGTGCCCAGAAGTTCAGGGTGTCTTCGAAATGCAGGCGCTCGATTTTGAACCCAATGGCTTCAAGACGGGCAATCATCAGTTCCTGGCAACCGGCATCCTCGGGGGTAACGGAGGCGCGGCTGATCAGGTCGCTGGCGAGTTGGAGAGTCGGAGACAGTTGGGTCATGGCAGTGTGAGTCCGGAATCGAAGAGGGGGGAAGTGGCGGGTCTGAGGACACGCAAGCCTCTCTGGCAGGCGCTGCGCCTGCCAGAGAGGGAACAAAGGCCAGATCCTAGTTGTGCTTGTGCAGATCGGCGTTCAGCTCGATGGCGCTCTTGTTGGTCTTGGCTTCGATGCGACCGCTGAGGGAGTTGCGACGGAACAGCATGTCCGGCTTGCCGGCCAGTTCCGATGCCTTCACCACCGCAACTTCGTTGTTCTGATCATCCAGCAGCGCGACCTTGGAGCTGCCGGTCAGGTACAGTCCCGCTTCGATGGTGCAGCGATCGCCCAGCGGCAGGCCGAGACCGGCATTGGCGCCCAGCAGGCAGTTTTCGCCCACGGAGATCACCACGTTGTTGCCA
>JBFGZM010000468.1:0-2567 GCA_041586815.1 Marinobacterium sp.
GCAGGGCCGGGACTGGGTATCAGGTGGGTGCCTGCTGCACGACTTCCTGCTGTTCCGTGGCTTCCTGGGCCATCAGGGTATCGGGCAACGTTGGATCAAAAAATTAAAACAGCGTCTCATAAAAGTGCTGCGTGATCGGGAGACACTGCCGTGAACAGTGCGCCTCTGCGGGGGCGTTCGCAGGTTCGGCTCCCGTGGACAACAGATTTTGCTGGAGGGGCGACGATCGAAGCGGTGCGGATGCGGGTGAACTCAACCCCGTGGTGCTGTATATCAGAGGGGCTGGCTGAATGCCGCAGCGCCGGCATGCGCTAGCGCTGTTTGCTGGTGGGTATTTTGAGGGCGGCTGGCCAGCAGGCTCAGAACAAAAAGGCCGGTTAATTAAACGGCCTTTTTAAATTTTGGACTTGTTCGCAAGGTCGTCTAATCCTTGCTCGAATGTTGCGATTTGCTCTCGGGCTTCATTTCCTCAAAGGTATGGAAAAACATCCAGTAGCAGTAAAAAACAAAGCCCAGCGACACCATGCCCCAGAACGGACTGTTGGTTGCCCACTCGAAAACGGACCAGAGCACGCAGAAGACGGTCGCCGCGACGCGTCGCCACAGTGGCTGAAAAAATACCCGGTCCGTTTCGCGCATCAAGCTATTTCCGTGCAGATTAGAGTCAGGCGTTAGTATAAACGAATTGTTCCAGGGCTTGACGGTCGTCCCGGAGCCTCATGTGATCTCGCTTGCAGGAAAATTCACCGGCAGGGCCTGTGGGCGCTTGAAGGTCGTCTTCAGTTCGCAGAACTGGCGCGCCTTGGCAGACCAGAGCAGTCCTTCCATCAGTTCGAGCGAATGCAGTGCCATGGCGCCACTGGCCCGTTCTTCCCGTTGCTGGCGGATGGCGAATGCCATGTCGATGAGCCCTATGCCGCGGCTGTTTTCGGCATGGCTGGTGGAATTGAACGGGTGCTCGCAGGGCAGCTCGATCCATTCGCTGTCCGCCGTCGACTGGCGAGGCATGTCCTTCCAGCGGGCATTGGCTTCGGTACGCAGCAGCAGCTTGCCGCCGAACAGGTTCGGTCCATCCAGCGGGTCCACATCCTTGATGCACAGGGTGCCCCTGGTGCCATATATTTCTATGCGCGGCAGCTCGGAATCCCAGACATCGAAACTGGTGATAAAGGTACCGATGGCACCGCTGGCAAATTCCAGCGTGCCGGTCACATGGGTGTCTACCTCAACCTCGATGGTGGTCCCGCTTAACGGCGCGCTACTGATGGTGCGGGTTGTCGATGCCCGGCTGGACATGGCGCTGCAATACGTTACCGGCCCAAGCAAGGCGAGCAGCGCCACAATGTAATAGGGTCCGATGTCCAGCAAGGGGCCTGCGCCCGGCTTGTAAAAAAACTCGGGATTGGGGTGAAAGCTTTCTGTGCCGTGGCTGACGATAAAGGCGCCAGCCCCGACAATATCGCCAATAAGGCCATCATCCATGACCTTGCGGCAGCATTGCAGCCGGCCGCCCAGGAAGGTATCGGGCGCACTGCCTACGTAGAGGTCCTTTTGCCTGGCCAAGTCGATGATTTTCTGGCTGTCGGCAAAGGTGCCCGCCAGTGGTTTCTCGGTATACAGGTGCTTGCCGGCGTTCAGCGCCGCGAGGTTCAATTCGGCATGAACGCCCGGTACGGTAAGGTTCAGGATAATATCAATATCCGGGTCTGCCAGTAGCTGATCGCTATTGGCATAGGCTCTGGGAATGCCGTGAAGTGCGGCCTTGGCTTTTGCCTTCGCCAGATTGCGCCCGGCACAGGCCACCACCTTCACAATATCGCCAAATTTTTTAAGGTTATTGATATACACATCGCTGATGTCGCCAATGCCCAGTACGCCAACGTTGAAGACCGCTGTCGTGTTATTGCTCATGTCGTTTCCCTCTTGTGGGTTATGACTCTGTATTAAACCCGCGACCTGTCGGGGCCAGAGTTATCGATTCTGTAATGCAGGTCAATTCGGCACCTAAGCCGGGATCATCAATCAATGGGCCTTGCGCCTAATGCGGGCGAGCGTCAGGTGACAAAAAGGGGAACCCACGGCACGTCCCTGTTCCGGACCTGAGGCCTGGTAGTCACGTCTCGCTCCCGGGCGGGCCTGATCAAAAAATAGCCCCGCTGCTTGTCAATATGCAGAAATTTCAGGGCAGATTCCTGCGCCAATGGGACCCGGGTGATTGCTGCAAGTACCTGGAATTGCTCCGCAAGCTAACGGCTAGCCGATGCAACCGTGGAAGCCGCTAACGGCATAAAGCCGACATTCAGGACCTGGGATATAGGTATACTGTCCCCGGAATTCCCGGAGGTTAAGCAGTGATAAAATAATGTCAAATGTAAGGCCTGACATCGTGCTCCTGATTTTGCTATAAAAGGCGGCCGACGTGGAGGTTGCTTTGTGTTAATTTGGCGCGAAGCGACAACGCAAAGCAACTGGAGTGTTGGTCGTCCTGTCGGCGTATTTTTCCGGCGATTTTTAATGGACTTTTTATCTGTTTCCTCTATGGGTCACGTAATATTTTTTCCATTTTA
>JBFGZM010000469.1:0-2561 GCA_041586815.1 Marinobacterium sp.
ACGACGGCGAGTTTTACGCTGTGAGTGGGAAACGTTGTTCCCGGTAACCGGACGCTTGCCGGTAACCATGCAAACTTTAGACATCTCGAAAACCTTCTCGAAAAGTTTATATAACCCTGTCCAGATACTTATCGATAGCAAATACAGTAGCTATCTCAGGCGGAGCGTCCAAAAACCGGACCAAATCCCGTACCAGGAGGACAGAAGGGCGCATATCATACTCAAACAAGCGCAGCGATACCAGAGAAATTGTGCATGAATTAACCGTTACAGCAAGCCTCGCTCGGCAAAGGACACCACCTCGGTATCTCCCACCACCATATGATCCAGTACCCGGATATCCACCAGTGCCAGGGCATCCACCAGGCGCCGTGTAATCTGCTGGTCCGCCAGCGAGGGTTCCGCCACGCCCGACGGGTGATTGTGTGCCAGAATCAGCGCCGCCGCATTATGCTCCAGTGCCCGCTTGACCACCTCACGGGGATAGACGGAGGCTGCATCAATGGTGCCGAAGAACAGCTCATCGAACTGAATCACCCGGTGACGGTTATCCAGAAACAGGCAGGCAAACACCTCCCGCACCTGGTGTCGCAGCCTCGCGGTGAGAAAACGCCGCACCGCCGCCGGATTCTCCAGCGCCTCGCCCCGCTCAAGCGAGGCCTCCAGATGACGCCGCGCCATCTCCAGTACCGCCTGCAGCTGGGCATACTTGGCATCCCCCAGCCCCAGCCCCTGGCAGAAATGCTCGCGACTGCTCTCCAACAAAGGGCGCAGACCACCAAAGCGCTCCAGCAACTCACGCGCCAGATCCACGGCACTCTTGCCGCTCACGCCCGTACGCAGAAAAATCGCCAGCAGCTCGGCATCGGACAATGCCGCCGCCCCCAGTGTTAACAGCCGCTCGCGCGGACGCTCCCGCGCCGGCCAGTCTGAAATGGACATGTGACACCTCCCTGTGTCCCCACTCTCTATCAGCACCGCCTTCTGGCCACTGCCTTCCATCAAGCACACTGCAGCTATAACCACACCACAACCGCACGCCTGGAACCCATAAAAGCCAAGAAGGAACACTCCATGGAGCTTAGCACTGCCACAGACATGATCACTGCCAGCCCATATCTCGACTCACGCAATTCCCAGTTACCAGACCAACGAGCGATTACCAATTACCAATTACCAATTACCAATCCTGGACCCCCAGGGGCAAACCCCGCACGCCTACGCAAAACGGCTCTGAAGTGATATCTTAGGCGCTCTTTTTCTGGCGACGGCAACACAGCGGCTGCAGGTATGCAACGACTTACTAACAGACAAATCATTCTGGGCATTACCGGCGGTATTGCCGCCTATAAAAGTGCCGAGCTCACCCGTCTGCTCAAGAAGGCCGGTGCCGATGTGCGCGTCGTCATGACGCCTGCGGCCACGGAGTTCATTACTCCGCTGACACTGCAGGCGCTGTCGGGTCACGCGGTGCACCAGCACCTGCTCGACCCCGAAGCCGAAGCCGGCATGGGGCATATCGAGCTGGCCAGGTGGGCGGACCTGATCCTGATCGCACCGGCCAGTGCCGACTTTATCGCCCGTCTGGCCGACGGCCAGGGCAATGACCTGCTCAGCACCCTGTGCCTGGCGACAGACGCACCGATCTGTGTGGCACCGGCGATGAACCAGGCGATGTGGCGCAACACGCACACCCAAGACAACATCGCCCGCCTGCGTGCGACTGACATCGGCATTTTTGGCCCTGGCAGCGGTGAGCAGGCCTGCGGCGACACCGGCCTTGGCCGCATGCTGGAGCCCGTCGACCTGGCACAACTTGCCGCCGAGCAATTCGATACCGGCGCCCTGGCCGGCAAGACCGTCTTTATTACCGCAGGCCCGACCCGAGAGGCACTGGATCCGGTGCGCTACATCTCCAACCACAGCTCCGGCAAGATGGGCTACGCCCTTGCCCAGGCCGCCGTGGATGCCGGCGCCCGGGTCAAGCTGATCAGCGGCCCGGTCAACCTGACAGCCCCCGCGCGCATGGATGTTGTAGCGGTACAGAGCGCCAATGACATGCTGGCCGCCTCCCTGGAGGGCATCGACGCCTGCGATATTTTTATTGCCGCCGCCGCCGTGGCCGATTACCGCCCTGCCGCCGTGGCCGAGCACAAGATCAAAAAGGGCGCCGAAGAGATCATGGAGCTGCGCCTGGTGAAAAACCCGGACATAGTCGCCAGCGTCGCCGCCCTGCCTGGCAAACCCTTTACCGTGGGCTTTGCCGCCGAAACCCAAGATCTGCTCACTTATGCCCGCGGCAAGCTGGAACGCAAGAACCTGGATCTGATCGTCGCCAACGACGTCTCCCAGCCCGGCATCGGCTTTAACAGCGACGACAATGCCGTGACCCTGGTCAGCCGCGATGCGGTACTGCCGCTACCCCAAACCTCGAAACGCCAGCTGGCCAGCCAGCTGATCCGTCAAATTGCCGATCTGTATAACCGAGCCCAATGAAAAAACTGCAAGTAAAGATACTTGATCCCCGCATCGGCAGCGACTTCCCGCTGCCGGCCTACGCC
>JBFGZM010000470.1:0-2547 GCA_041586815.1 Marinobacterium sp.
CCGTGCGGTCCCGTCGCCGGCACAGGCGCGGACACGGCAACATCCGGCATCGCCGATGCCCGCCGGACCTGCGCCATCACTGTCACGCAGCGCCCCGCAGGATGCGCACCACCAGTTCCTCAAAACTGATGCCGGCACGCTGTGCCGCCATCGGCACCAGACTGTGATCGGTCATGCCGGGCGCCGTGTTCACTTCGAGCAGATGGAACTGCCCCGTCGCATCCTGCATCACATCGATGCGCCCCCAGCCACGGCAGCCGATCACCGCAAAGGCCTCGCAGGCCAGCGTCTGCAGCGCAGACGCCTGGGCGTCGTCCAGACCGTGCTCGAACAGGTAGCGGGTATCGTTGGCCTGATACTTGGCGTCGTAGTCGTAAAACTCGTGCGGCGTTTCCAGCCGGATCACCGGCAGAGCCACACCATCCAGTACCGCCACGGTGAACTCGGCGCCGGTCAGCCACTGCTCGGCAATCACACTGCGGTCATAGCGTACCGCTTCCCCCAGCGCACTTTCGAACTGGACCCGGTTGCGCACCTTGCTCATGCCAATGCTGGAACCTTCGTGGGCCGGCTTCACCATCACCGGATACCCCAGACGACGCTCGGCCTCATCCAGCATCTCCACTGAAGACAGCACGGCAAAGGGCGCCGTGGGCAGGCCCGCACCGACAAACAGCTGCTTGCTGCGCAGCTTGTCCATGCCCAGTGCCGAAGCTTCGACACCACTGCCGGTATAGGGAATGCCGAGCATTTCCAGCACCCCCTGGATCACACCGTCTTCACCACCACGGCCATGCAGAATCAGAAAGGCCCGGTCAATCGGTTGTGCCTGCAACTGGGTCACCGGGCACAGATCCTGACTTTCGCCATACAGGTCGATGCCAAAGGCATCAACACCGGCACGGCTCAGGGCGCCCAGTACCGCGGCACCGCTTTTCAGCGACACCGCACGTTCGGCGGAATTCCCGCCCATGATTACTGCAACACGTCCAAAACCGGCAGCTTCAGCGGCGGAAACACGAAAATCGGCAGCGTTTGCCATTATTTTTCCCCCGTCAGTCATGGGCCAGGCTCGCTAGAGTACGTTCGTGGGCCGGGCCCGCAAAGTTGCCCGCTCCCAGTAACATCACCGCAACACGTCCGAAACCGGCAGCTTCGGCGGCGGAAACACGAAAATCGGCAGCATTTGCCATTACTTTTCCCCCGTCAGTCATGGGTCAGACTCAGTGCAGTGAGTTCATGGGCCAGAGCGGTGATATTGCCTGCCCCCTGGGTCAGCAGCAGGTCGCCGGGGCGCAGAATACCGCGCAGCACATCGGCCACCTGTTCGTTGTTTTCGATATAGACCGGATCAACCCGCCCCCGCTGGCGGATACTGCGGCACAGGCTGCGACTGTCGGCACCCGTAACCGGCTCCTCGCCGGCGGCGTACACTTCCATCAGCAACAGGGTATCGACCTCAGTCAGCACCTGTACGAAGTCCTCGTAAAGGTCCCGCGTGCGGCTGTAGCGGTGCGGCTGATAGATCATCACCAGCCGGCGATCCGGCCAGCCATCGCGCACGGCGCGGATGGTAGCCTGCACTTCGCGCGGGTGATGTCCGTAGTCGTCCACCAGCATGGCGCTGCCACCGTCCACCGGCAGCTCGCCCAGCACCTGGAAACGACGGCCCACGCCTTCAAACTGTTCCAGGGCACGGCAGATAGCGGCATCACCGATTCCCTCGTCTGTCGCCACCGCAATGGTGGCCAGGGCATTGAGCACATTGTGCCTGCCAGGCATGTTCAGGCTGATTTCAAGATCAGCATGACCGTCCGGGCGCTGAACGCGAAAGCGCGTGCACATGCCACTCTGCTGTACATCAAGGGCACGGTAGTCAGCATCGTCATTGAAGCCATAGGTCAGCATCGGGCGGCCGATCTCGGGAATAATGTCGCGCACCACTTCGTCATCGCTGCAGACCACCGCCAGACCGTAGAACGGCAGATTGTGCAGAAAATCGACAAAGGTTTTCTTCAGGCGATTGAAGTCGCCTTCGTAGGTATCCATGTGATCGGCATCAATGTTGGTGACGATGGCTACCATCGGCTGCAGGTGCAGGAAGGATGCGTCACTCTCATCCGCCTCGGCCACCAGGTAGCGGCTGCCCCCCATCTTGGCGTTGGTGCCTGCACTGTTCAGTCGCCCGCCAATCACGAAGGTTGGATCCAGCCCGCCTTCGGCCAGCACCGAGGCAATCAGGCTGGTGGTGGTGGTCTTGCCGTGGGTACCGGCCACGGCAATGCCATGGCGGTAGCGCATCAGCTCGGCCAGCATTTCGGCACGACGGATCACCGGCACCCGTCTCTCCCGTGCCGCCACCACTTCGGGATTCTGCTCGTTTACCGCAGTGGAGGTCACCACCACGTCGGCCAGTTCAACGTGCTCCGCCGCATGGCCGATAAAGATGCCGGCCCCCAGGGTTTCCAGTCGCTGCGTCGTGGCAGACGGTCGAATATCGGATCCGGTGACCGCATAACCCTGGTTGAGCAGCACTTCGGCGATGCC
>JBFGZM010000471.1:0-2534 GCA_041586815.1 Marinobacterium sp.
CGAAATAGCGTTTTTATGCACCCGGCGGGTTGATACAGGGTGCGCAATGCGAACCCCAATTCTTCCCGCTGATGGCATCCCGCACGTCCACGCACCTGTGCCCATTCTTTCTGGAATAAAGAGTCTGTCCGCTGATGGGCGTACCGGCAGGGAAGCCGGATTGTCCACCCGATTAACAGGACAATGAGGCTTGCGGCCTCATTGTCCGTCGCACCCGGGATCATCACCGCGTCTTCCGCCTTCACCGGCGGACAGCAGCTCAGGTTGCCCGCAGCCAGCCAATATGGTTGTATTCACGTTTGCCAATAAAAACTCGTGCCCGATATGTTCGGGATGCAGCGCAGGGCATATTGCCATGGCAGAGGCCGCGACCGCTCGCTGGCACTTTGCTTTTGCCCGATCGCAGATCGCTTACCGTTAGAGAAGCATGATGGACCAACAAGTTAATCTCTGTCTGGGTGGCGATCTCGCCAACTTGCACAGTCTGGGCTGGATCGCCACCGATCTGCACCGGCTGATACAGCTGTCGGACCTGCTGGAGTTCGGTGACCCTGTCCCGCTGGAACGCTACTTCGGCCGCCAGGCCCGCCCGTCCAACCGTTTTGCCAGCGTCACTGCAAACGGCCACCGCCCGCTCACCGACATCAGCCTGCTGGATGACGGCAGCCTGTCGCTGAATATCCCCCGCCTCAGTGTCGCCGGCGCCATCGTCATGCCGCTGGTTCAGAGTGCCGTAGCCGGCCTGCTGAAAAAGACCGGTACGCAGGTTGAGTTTCGCCTTACACCCACAGACACCGGAATCAGGCGGGTAATGCAGGCGTACGAGCGGGGCGATTTTGGCAGTGGTCACGACGGCTGCCAGACCCTCGCCTTCGTGCTGACGGAGCTGAATTACAAGGTCGATTTTCTGTCACGCCATACTGATATCGTCGAGCACTCCGTAGGCCGCTACGCCACGCGCATTGCACGCACTATTCGCCATCAGATGCGCGCCTGACCTGGCGGGCACAGGGGCATTCTGCCTTCGCAAGCTTCAGGGTTCGAGACCCTCTGCCCGCTCCCGCAACTGCTGTGACACTGTTTTGGGCTTGTCGCGCTCATAACTTTTGGTGTCTTCACGCCGGCTTTTGATCTCGTCGATACGCTCACGCCGGTCATAGCCACGCAGACGCTCCGAGCGGCTGCTCAGGGAGTCCCGGCTGCGCTCCCGGTCCGGAGCTTCCGCCACCGCATCGGGCTCGATAACCTCGGGTTTCTTCGCCTGCCCGGGCGTTACGTTCGTAGCCGGGTCGCCAGGCGCCGCTTCACAGGGTTCGCCTTCGGCCGGGACACAATCCGGCTCGGCGGGCGTGGCGCGCGGCATCGACACCACCGATATTCGCCCGGGCTGCACCTCCTCGGCCGCGACACCCTTGGGTGGCACACCACTGAAATGCAGCACACCCCGATCATCCCGCCAGCGGTATACCGGGTCTGCCATCGCCGCAGACCCCACGCATATCAATAGCAGCCAGACACACCATCGCCAGTAAGCCATCATTTTGCTCCCGTTGCCGCCCGTACAGGGCTACCTGAGCATTCGACCGGCACCCGGTCATGAAGGTTGCATCAGGCGTGATGCAATCATCCACCAGGGTGGAAAACAGGCGACAGGATCAGGAGTTCACACCCAGTACCTCCTCCAGGCAGTCCCGCATCACCCGGGTATCCGCCTCGATGCCGGTCCAGTAGCGGATTGCGATACACCCCTGATTCACCAGCATCCCCAGACCATCCAGCACCCTGCAGCCACGGGCCTTGGCGGCCCGGATCAGTGCCGTGCGCGGCGGGTTGGGAATCGCATCGGCCACCACCATCGCAGCAGTCAATGACTCCAGATCGATATCCGGGCAGGCATCCACATCGGGATACAGGCCAATACTGGTGGCATTCACCAGCAGATCCGTACCCGCCGGCACTGTGAAGGTACCATCCCAGGGTACAAAGTCAGCCCTGGCCGGCGTCCTGTCGTTGATCAGCTGCGCCAGCCTCTGGCCCCGCCCCGGATCACGGTTTACCACCGAAATGCGAGCGACACCCGCCAGCGCCAGCTCCACCGCCACAGCCCGGGCTGCGCCGCCGGCCCCCAGCAGCACGACCGAAGTGCCACCCAGATTCAGCACCGGCACCAGCGCTTCGACAAAACCCCGGCCATCGGTATTCTCACCCTCGTAGCGATTCCCCCGCCGCACTACGGTATTCACCGCACCAATAATGCGCGCCGACTCCCCCATACCATCCAGGTGCTCGATCACCGCCACCTTGTGCGGAATCGAGCAATTGAACCCGGCCCAGCCCATCGCCCTGGCACCGCGCACCGCCGCACCCAGATCCTCTGGCGCCACCTCGCAATTGATGTAACGCCAGTCCAGCCCATGGTGGCGGTACGCCGCCTCCACCATCGCTACGGTTGGATTCTCCGCCGACGGCTGGGAAAAAGACCCGGTCAGCTCACTCAGAAAATTGGCACTCATAACAGGCTCCTGATGGGGAAA
>JBFGZM010000472.1:0-2532 GCA_041586815.1 Marinobacterium sp.
GAGTCAATCGACGACTCTGGTGACGACGTTCATCTGGTATTTGCCGATGGCAGCAGTGCTCGCGCCGATATCGTCATCGGTGCTGACGGTATTAATTCCCGTATTCGTGAAGAACTTCTGGGGCCTGAAAAGCCGATTTACAGCGGCTGGGTGGCACACCGTGCGCTGATCACCAGTGACAAACTGGCGAAATACAACCTGAAGTTCGAAGACTGCGTCAAGTGGTGGACCGAGGATCGTCACATGATGGTCTACCACACCACGAACAATCGTGACGAATACTATTACGTCACCGGCGTGCCCCATGAGGATCTGGAATTTGACACTCCTTTCGTCGACAGCAGCCGCGAGGAGATGTTCGAGGCGTTCGAAGGCTATCATCCAACGGTACAGGCGCTGATCGAGTCAACGGATAGCGTCACCAAGTGGCCGCTGAAGAATCGTAACCCGCTGCCGATCTGGAGCCGTGGCCGGCTGGTGCTATTGGGCGATGCCTGCCATCCGATGAAGCCGCACATGGCCCAGGGTGCGGGCATGGCGATTGAAGATGCCGCCATGCTGACGCGCTGTCTAACCGAAACCGGGCTGAATGACTACACGACAGCCTTTGCACTCTATGAAGCCAATCGCAAGGATCGAGCGTCACGAGTGCAGAAGGTTTCCAACGCCAACACCTGGCTACGCACCCAGGAGGACCCGGACTGGGTTTATGGCTACGACGTCTATGAGCTGGATCTTAAGACGGAGAGCGTAGCATGAACAGCACTTATCAGTATGGCGCCAACGTCAATGCCAACGGTATCCGCCAGCACTATCTGCGCTACGGCGGCCAGGGGCAGCCGCTGATTCTGGTGCCTGGCATCACCAGCCCGGCGATCACCTGGGGCTTCGTTGCAGAACGCCTGGGTCAGCAGTTCGATACCTATGTACTGGATGTGCGGGGCCGCGGCCTGTCATCAACGGGGCCGGATCTGGCCTATGACATCGATACCTGCGCCGACGACATCATCGCCTTCGCCGAAGCGCTGGGGCTGGATAACTACATCCTGGTCGGGCATTCAATGGGCGCACGCTTTGGCATCCGTGCCTGCGTCCGTGGCGCCAAGGGCCTGGCCAAGCTGGTACTGGTCGATCCGCCGGTTTCGGGGCCGGGTCGACGCGAATATCCGAGCAAGCTGCCCTGGTATGTCGACTCCATTCGCGATGCCACCCTGGGCTGCGATGCAGACCACATGCGCAGTTACTGCGCAAGCTGGACCGATGAGCAGCTACAGCTGCGGGCAGAGTGGCTGCATACCTGCTATTCGGACGCCATAGTGACCGCATTTAACGGCTTCCATGAAGACGATATCCACAGTGACTTGCCCAACATCCAGGTTCCGACCCTGCTGATGGTGGCCGGCAAAGGAGGCGTCATTCAGGCCGAAGATGAAGCCGAAATGCGCGAACTGGTGCCTTCACTGCGTATCAGTCATGTCACCAATGCCGGACACATGATCCCCTGGGATGACTTCGACGGCTTCTTTGAAGGCTTTGAAGACTTTCTTGGCGCCCCCGTCTGACTCACAGACATCACACGACTCAGCGCCACCCAGAGGGGTCGCCGGATATGAATAAAAGAGGTTGTAACATGAGCAAGACTTACCGTATCGGCCAGATCGTACCGAGCTCCAACATCACCATGGAAACCGAAATTCCGGCCATGCTGACCGCCCGTCAGCTGATCCGCCCGGAGCGCTTTACCTTCCACTCCAGCCGCATGCGCATGAAAAAGGTCAGCAAGGAAGAGCTGGCCGCCATGGATGCAGAATCCGACCGCTGCGCGCTGGAACTGAGCGATGCCCGCGTCGATGTAATGGGCTATGCCTGCCTGGTGGCCATCATGGCCATGGGGCTGGGTTATCACCGCGAATCTGAGTCCCGCCTGGCGAAGCGCACCCAGGAAAACGGGGTTGATACCCCCATCGTCACCAGCGCAGGCGCTCTGGTGGAAGGTCTCAAGGTTATCGGTGCCAAACGAATCGCCCTGGTGGCGCCTTACATGAAGCCGCTGACCGAGATGGTGGTGAACTACATCCGGGCAGAGGGCTTCGAGGTGGTTGATTACCGGGCACTCGAAATCTCCGACAACCTGGATGTGGCCCGCCACGATCCAATGAACCTGCCGGGCATTGTCGCCGACATGAACCTGGAAGGCGTCGACGCCATCGTACTGTCGGCCTGCGTTCAGATGCCCTCACTGCCGGCGGTCGCTCGGGTCGAAGCCCAGACCGGCAAACCGGTCATCACCGCAGCCGTTGCCACCAGCTATCAGCTGCTCAAGGCGCTGGATCTGGAACCGGTCGTTCCCGGTGCCGGTGCCCTGCTTTCGGGCGCTTACTAGGGGGATCGCATGATGTCCAACGAAGATGACGTCAACGCCGCCGACAACTACAAGGGCGTCTGGGGCAACCGCATAGGGTTCGGCCGCAAGGCTGCACTGCTGTCGATCGACTTCATGCAAGGCTACACCACCGAGGGCGCGCCATTGTA
>JBFGZM010000473.1:0-2519 GCA_041586815.1 Marinobacterium sp.
CAGCAATACCCGCCAGGGATGCCTGCGCGCCGCCGGCCAATTGGCCACGCAAAGCAGCAGGTCATAGTCACTGCGATTGCGCAGAAATACCGGGAAGCGCAGGTCGTAACAAACGCTGGGCAGAATCTGCCAGCCACGGTAGTGAATCAACGCCCTGCGGTTGCCGGCCTCATAGTGCTGGTGCTCGTTGGCCATGCGGAACAGGTGCCGTTTGTCGTAGTGATGCACCGCTCCCACGGGGGTCACGAACAGCAGCCGATTCACGAATCCGGTTGGCGTCTGGGTCACCAGGCTTCCACACAGTGCCGCCCCCAGCTGCGCGGCCTGCTGTCGCATCCACGCCAGCGTTGGCCCCTCCTCCGGTTCAGCCAGGCCTTCGGGGGCCATGGTAAAGCCGGTGGTAAACATCTCCGGCAGCACGATCAAGTCCGTCTCGCCGGCGAGGCTCGCCAGCTGCTGCTCGAACATCTTCCGATTGGCAGCCGGGTCTTGCCAGTGCAAGGCACTCTGCACCAGGCTGATGCGCAGATCCTGATTCGGCTGCACGCGATTCAAATCCGGCATAGCCGCGCCGCCGCTTCGCGCAAAGTGTCTTCACCCTTGGCGAAACAAAACCGTACCAGTTTGCGCTGCAGGGGCTGCTGGCAAAATACCGACACCGGTATGGCCGCCACACCGGCTTCGCGGGTCAGCCATTTGGAAAACTCGGTATCCGGCAGATCGCTGATCGCACTGTAGTCCGCCAGCTGGAAGTAGGTACCCGTCGCGGCGGCCAGACCAAAGCGGCTCGGCGACATCAGCTCACGGAACAGGTCCCGTTTGGCCTGGTAGAAGGAAGGCAGTTCCAGGTAGTGTTCCGGGGTGCTGTGCATGAAGTCCGCCAGCCCGAGCTGAGCCGGCGTCATGGTGCTGAAGGTCAGGTACTGATGCACCTTGCGAAACTCGGCACTCAGGGGAGCCGGCGCGATGCAGTATCCCACTTTCCAGCCGGTGGCATGGTAAGTCTTGCCAAATGACGATACCACGAAACTGCGCCGAGCCAGTTCTTCGTGACACAGCAGGCTCTGGTGCGCGACGCCATCAAACACGATGTGTTCGTAGACCTCATCGCCCAGCAGCAGAATATCGGTGTCACGCACCAGTGCGGCAAGGCGTTCCAGGTCCTCGGCACCGAGCATGCTGCCGGTGGGGTTGTGGGGCGTGTTGATCACAATCATGCGGGTACGGGGGGTTATCGCATCCGCCAGGTGGTTCCAGTCGATACTGAAATCGCGCTCGTCCAGGGGCAGGTGTACCGCCCTGCCACCATTGAGTTCGATGGCAGGCTCGTAACTGTCGTAACAGGGATCAAACAGGATGACTTCATCATCGCGCTTTACCACCGCGCTGATGGCGGCAAACAGGGCCTCGGTGGCACCGGAGGTGACCGTCACTTCCGTGTCCATGCAGGGCTTGTGGCCATACAGCCGCTCGGCCTTGAGGGCAATGGCCTCGCGCAACGCCGGCACCCCTGTCATCGGCGCATACTGATTGGCACCGCTATTGATATGCTGCGTCACCCGTTCGCGCAATGCCGCCGGCGCATCAAAGTCGGGGAATCCCTGAGACAGGTTAATCGCCCCCGTGGCCTGGGCCAGCTGGGACATTTCGGTAAAGATGGTGGTTCCGACCTTGGGCAGCTTGGTCTCTGGATACCGCATGACTCAGACTCTTGTGGCAATGGAAATTGCCGCAAAGTGTACCCCAGCCTCCCCGCCAGCCACCAGCGCTGCGCCCCTGGCCCCACCCTCGAAGACCAGGCTCAGAAAATGACCAGATGCAGCACACCGCGCAACAACATGCCGGCCAGCGCCCCCCAGACCGCCGCCCGGGCCACGCGCCCGACACGCTTGCCCGCCGCCGTCATGATGGCAACACCGGCGAGATCCAGCGGATTGGTCACGAATCCCGCCATGCGGTTCAGGTCAGCAGCACCGATGAGGCCCTGGTTCATCAGATCCAGCACCACCCCCATAAAGGCCGTGCCACCGGCAATGAACTTGGTAACGATGGGCAGTACCGCAGCCTCCGGCAGCCCCAACAGGGCCAGTACCGGCGCCAGCACCGTACTGATAAAACCGATGGCGCCGCTGGCCTCAAGCGTATTCACAAAACACAGCGCCAGAATCAGGATGGGGAGTGAGGCCAACGCGATCTTCATGCCCTCCTGCCCCCCCTCGGCCAGGATTTCCACCGTACCGCGACGCTCACCAGCAACCAGCACCGGCACCTCGACCCCGGGCCCGGTTATCGAATCCCTGGCCAGCAGGTAGTAGGTCATGCTGGCGGCGAAAAGGCCGCCGACAATCGAGGTCGCCATGATAACCGGCAGGTTCAGCCCCACCGCCAGCATGGGGAAAACCACATTGGCCTGGGACATGGTGAGCACCATCGCCAGGGTTGCCGCGATATGGCGCGACGAGGTGCCATTGCGGTCCATCAGGGCGAGGGTCGCCACCGGGGCGGAAAAGCTCACCAGC
>JBFGZM010000474.1:0-2505 GCA_041586815.1 Marinobacterium sp.
CTGCAGCTGCAGCGGCGGGTCAATCTGGATCAGGGTCTGGCGGCCATTGATCAGCAGCTGCATCAGGCGCCCGATGCGACCACCCTGATCCCAGGCTTCGGCATAGAGCAGATTAAGCCAGGAGGTTTCGCGAATGGGCAGGCGGCCATGGAAGATGGATACCGGGATCAGTTCGACCTTGTACTGCGGGTCCTGCAGGCTGAGCTCGCACAGTGTTTCGAGCTGCTGCTGCAATACCGCCTGGCCGCCGTTGCGGGCATAAAGAATCTGTTCTGGCTGCAACAGCACGCCGGCACGCCGGGTCAGGTCGAGCAGCAGCTGCACATGACTCCAGCGATCGCTTTCCAGTACATAACGCACCCGCGGGCCACCGTGCAGGTACTCGGTACCCACAGTCGTGGCGCGTACGCACCCGAGCATCAGTGGTCGGCCAATCAGCTTTAGCAGGCCCATATCAGTAATGCGGCGGTGGCGGCTCGTCGGCCATATCCTCGGTCGAGGCGGGCGTCAGCTGCTTGATCTGGCCATTGAGGCTTTTGACGATACTGGTCAGGCGCTGAATTTCCAGATCCTGGCGGGCCACGATCGCGTTCAGTGCATCCAGGGTGTCTTCCTGAAAGGCGATCCGGGACTCCAGATCGTCCAGTCGTTGCGTGTTGCTCATCTGCATTCTGTCCGTTGCTTGTTGGAGGTTGAGGCCTAATCAACCGCAATTCTACAGAGAATAGCGCATTAAAAGCCTTAAGCTGTTGAAAAAATACGCAAAATTCGCTATATGTTGCGATCGTCCCTCGTTCTTTTGGCGCGGGTGGGCTTTCTTTGATGGAAATGAGTTAATACAAGAGATGACTAAATGAGTGGTAATCAACTGATACGTGGTCTTGTTGTCAGTGCTTTAGCTGCAGTTTTGATTCCAGTGTTGTTGGCTGCTGTTGCCAAGGTAGAAGTAGCGCTGAGTGTTCCGGTACTGGCGGTAGTGTTTGCGGTTGTTCTGGCGGCTTCGATTGCGTCAGGCTGGGGTGTCAAGCCTCAGACCCGGGCTACTGAAATGGATATGGGTGAAGAGGAGTATGATGACGAAAATGATGCCCGGGAAACCGGTCAGGTAAAGTGGTTTAACGTATCCAAGGGTTTCGGTTTTATCACCCGTGAAAATGGCGACGATGTATTCGTGCATTTTCGCAACATTCGAGGCCGTGGACACCGTTCTCTGACCGAAGGTCAGCAGGTTCGTTTCAACGTCCGTGAAAGCGACAAGGGCTTGCAGGCGGAAGACGTGTCAGTCTCCCGTACCTGATCCCTTTGGGGGGGGCTCAGTGCTCCCCCGTTAACTTTTCCAGCTGCTCGATAATGCCGTCGGCCTGACGGTAACCTGTGCTGAGCCAGTGCAGTTCCTCGCCTTTTTGCAATAGCAGTGTCGGAAACCCCTGTATTCCCAGGCTCCCCTTGATCGCCAGGTGCTGCTGCAGCATACCCTGGGTCATCTCATCGCCCAGATATTGGCTGAACAGCGTGCCATCCAGGCCAATTTGCTCTGCAAGCTCGGTCAGGACATCCCGCTCGGACGGGTTTTTGGCCTGCAGGTAGTAGCCGCGCTGGATAGCAGCGATCATGGCCTCCTGGGTATCCGGACGAATGCGGGTCGCGGCAATCACGGCACGACAGGCATCGTAGGTCGAACGTCGCGGGCTGTTTTGGGACCAGAAATCATGATTGAACGGCGTACCCGTACGTTCCTCGATCTGCTTCCAGGTGGCCTGTATCTGGCTGGCCAGGCCCTTGTCCATGGGTTCGCTGCTGTCCGGTGCCAGGCCGCCCATGATGAAGTTGACCGGGAGGCTGGAAAAGCGCGCACGTACGGCTTGCAGTTCAGGGGCAAAGGCCCAGCACCAGCTGCACATGGGATCCATGATGTAGATCAGGGTATTCATCAGAACAGTGTCTCCTGTTGTTGTGCGGTATCTGGCCAGGGGTTCAGGCCCACTGCATCGGGGCTAAAGCTGGCGAGCTGACGGGCAAAGTACTGCGCCAGCATGGGCGCCTCGCGGTTGTCGGGTGTATGGAAAAACAGGTAAGGCTCGCGGCCTTCCTGCAGCCAGCCTGCCACCTTGCCCACCCAGGGTGCCAGCCAGGTATAGGCAGCGCGAAAGTCCATCGGGCTGATAAAGCGTACCATCGGTGCCTGCCCGGTGGCGATGACATGTAGCGGCACACGGGGTTTCTTCTGCCAGGCATCCCGGGTTGCGGCATCGTCGCACGGGATGGCAAAGAGCGCTCGGGTATCGAACAGGGTGCGGTTAATACCCCTGTTCATCAGCAGGCGATTGAGCCGTCGCTCGGCCTCGCCTTTGCCGAAAAATTCCGCGTGGCGCACTTCCAGCGCATAGCTGAATGCATCGGGTAGCTGGGCGATGAATTGCGCCAGGGTCTCCAGCCCTTCGGGGCCAAAATGCGCCGGTAGCTGAATAAACAGCTGGCCGATTTTATCCTGTAGCGGGCTGATGC
>JBFGZM010000475.1:0-2479 GCA_041586815.1 Marinobacterium sp.
CAGTCAGGCTCCCGGGAAGGCCTGGCGCTGATCGGTTTCTGTTCCGATGAGGGTGTGCGCCGCAATCAGGGGCGCGTGGGTGCACGCCAGGCGCCGAACCTGTTGCGCAGGGCCCTGGCCAACATGCCCTGGTCCCCCAATCGCAGCGCCTGGGATGCCGGCAATGTGGTCTGTGGAGACGGGCAGCTGGAAAGCGCGCACCGGGCATTGGCCGATCGTGTACAGCAGTGTCTTGCCGCCGGGCACTTTCCGGTCGTGCTGGGCGGCGGTCACGAGGTGGCCTACGGCAGCTGGCTCGGGCTGGCGCAGCATTGTGAATCCCGGGTGGCCGAAGGCGCAGCGCTGCCGCGTATCGGCATCATTAACTTCGATGCCCATTTTGATCTGCGCCTGGACAGCAACGGTTGCAGCTCCGGTACGCCTTTTTACCAGGTCGCGCAGCAGTGCGCCGCCAAAGGCTGGGAGTTCCGCTACTGCTGCATGGGCGTCAGCGAGATGTCCAATACCGCGGCGCTGTTCAGCCGCGCCGATGAACTAAATGTCAGCTACCGCAAGGATAGCGACCTGGGACTCAATCAGCTGGATGAGGCCCGCACGCAGCTTGAACGCTTTATGGATGACTGTGACCTGCTGTACCTGACCATCGACCTGGATGTACTGCCGGCGAGCATTGCGCCCGGCGTCAGTGCTCCGGCGCCCCGGGGCCTGGGTCTGGATGTTCTGGAACCCCTGATCGAGTCTGTCCGGCAAAGCGGAAAACTCACACTTGCGGATGTCGCGGAATATAACCCGGCCTTCGATATTGATAACTGGACCGCCCGCATAGCTGCGCGTCTTCTCCACTGTATTGTTAAATGAGGCCCATAAAAATGACCCATACCCGTCGCGATACCAGCCGAGTCATCAAGGCACCCACCGGCAGCGAAATCAGCTGCAAGAGCTGGCTTACCGAAGCCGCCATGCGCATGCTGATGAACAACCTGCACCCCGATGTGGCCGAGCGCCCGGAAGAGCTGGTGGTCTACGGTGGTATCGGCCGTGCCGCCCGTAACTGGGAATGCTACGACAAGATCGTCGAAGTACTGCAGCGCCTGGAAGACGATGAGTCCCTGCTGATCCAGTCCGGCAAGCCGGTGGGTGTTTTCAAGACCCACGCCGATGCGCCCCGCGTGCTGATCGCCAATTCCAACCTGGTACCCCACTGGGCGACCTGGGAGCACTTCAACGAACTGGATAAGAAAGGCCTGATGATGTACGGCCAGATGACCGCCGGTTCCTGGATCTACATCGGCTCCCAGGGCATCGTCCAGGGTACTTACGAAACTTTCGCAGCCATGGCCAAACAGCACTTTGGCGGCGATGCCAGCGGACGCTGGGTACTGACCGGCGGCTTGGGCGGCATGGGTGGTGCTCAGCCGCTGGCGGCGACCATGGCAGGCTTCTCCTGCATTACCGTCGAGTGCGATGAAACCCGCATCGACTTCCGCCTGCGTACCCGCTACGTCGACAAGAAGGCCTACAGCCTGGACGAGGCGCTGCGAATGATCGATGACGCCAAAGCTGCAGGCGAAGCCATCTCCGTGGGCCTGCTGGGCAACTGCGCCGATGTGTTCCCCGAGCTGGTTGCGCGCGGCATCACCCCGGACGTGGTCACCGACCAGACCAGCGCCCATGACCCGCTGAACGGTTACCTGCCGAAGGGCTGGACCATGGAATATGCCGCCGAAATGCGCCTCAAGGATGAAGCGGCGGTGGTGGATGCCGCCAAGGAATCCATGGCCGTGCAGGTGCGGGCGATGTTGACACTGCAGGAGCGCGGCGCCGCCACCACCGACTACGGTAACAACATCCGCCAGATGGCTTTCGAAAAGGGCGTCGAGAATGCCTTCGATTTCCCGGGCTTCGTGCCGGCCTACATTCGTCCGCTGTTCTGCGAAGGCATAGGCCCCTTCCGCTGGGTGGCGCTGTCCGGGGATCCGGAGGATATCTACAAGACCGATCAGAAGGTGAAGGAACTGATTCCGGACGATGCCCACCTGCACAACTGGCTGGACATGGCGCGCGAGCGCATCGAGTTCCAGGGTCTGCCGGCACGCATCTGCTGGGTCGGTCTGAAGGACCGTGCCCGTCTGGCGCTGGCATTCAATGAAATGGTGCGTAATGGCGAGCTGAAAGCACCGGTCGTTATTGGTCGTGATCACCTGGATTCCGGCTCCGTGACCAGCCCGAACCGCGAAACCGAAGCCATGAAGGACGGCTCCGATGCCATTTCGGACTGGTCCCTGCTGAACGCGCTGCTCAGCACCGCCGGCGGCGCCACCTGGGTCTCCCTGCACCACGGCGGCGGTGTCGGCATGGGTTTCAGCCAGCACGCCGGCATGGTCATCGTGGCCGATGGCACGGAAGCGGCCGACAAGCGTCTGGGCCGCGTGCTGCGCAATGACCCGGGTACCGGTGTCATGCGTCACGCCGATGCCGG
>JBFGZM010000476.1:0-2478 GCA_041586815.1 Marinobacterium sp.
CCAGCCCGTCGGCACCCTCCGGCAGCGCGCGCAGGCGCACCAGATAAGGCAACACAGATTCGTCTTTCCATTCATTGCGCCAGTCGGGCTGATCGCTTTCATCGTAATAGAGGTACTCCAGTTCAAGCTTGGCAACCCCCGACAGCAACACTCTCTCCTGAGGCTCAATGATGGCGATCTGCTCGCCGTTGAGTCCCTCGCCGGTGGATTCAAGCGGCGCTCGCCAGTCGATAACCTCACCCTCGGTATAGGGCCGCGTGGACATGACCAGCTGCCGCGGCCGACCCTCCCCCGGATCTGCGACCCGCAACTGGCACCAGTACAGTTGCGCCAGGCCCCCTGGGGTTGGCAACTCGGTCACAAAGGTGAGCTGCTGCGTATCGCCAAACATGGCCACCGACAGGCGCGTTTCAATATCCCGCACCCGCAGCGGCTGGGCCTGCTCCAGCAGGCGACGCACGAAACTCTGCACCAGGTAACCCTCGTGGGCCCGTTCCTGGTGGCCGATGACCCGTTCCCAGCTGCCGGTGGCAATGCGAAAGGCACCAAACACCAGCATGGCCAGGAGCCCGGTCAGCAGCAGGGCAATCAGCAGCTCCACCAGCGTAAAGCCCTGGCAGCGCCGGCCCGCCGCGTGCGCCTGGGCGCTCATTGCTCCGTTACCAGGCGCAGGGTTGTCAGGCTGAGCTGCTGATTGCCACCCCAGTGAACTGTCACATCAATTTTATAAGGCACCTGCAGCGTATCGAGGGCGAGGTCCTGATCCGGAAATTCAAAGCGCTCAACCCGCGAGCTCCAGTCGAAACGCTCGTCGATACGCCCGCTGTCACGCCCGGAACGCAGCTCGTTCAGCGTCGACAGCTCCGCCAGCCTCGACTCGGCCAGCAGCAACGCCTGCTGGCGGGCACTGGCACTGTCGGTGGTACGCATGGTCAGTGAAAAGATCTGCAGAATGACGCCCAGGGACAATGCCAGAATCACAAAGGCCACCAGTACTTCCAGCAGGGTAAAGCCCCGCTGTCGACCGTACCCTTCACCAGGGCGGTGTGCGTGCAGCGGGCTAATCACGGGCTAGCTCCTGTGCAGCAGTGCCATCATCGATATGAACCCCGCCGGTCAGCCAGTCGACCTCGATCCGATAACGCCCCGACGGGCCGCTCAACAGCAGACTGCCTCCGCTGGAACCACCACCGGGATAAAAGCGGATACTGGGCGCCGGCAGTGACGTGCCCGCAGCCTGCGGCATAAGGATTTCATTCCCCAGTGCCAGGCTACCTTCATCGCTGAGGGTAAGTGAAAGGGTGGCGGGCAACAGCACGGGCTCATCACGGCCACTCAGCCGCAGGCCATGGGCCTCGGGATCCAGGCTGAATGTGATCAGCCGGCTTTCGGCCATCGCCCGGCTGCGGGCATAACGCAGCAGGGACGCGGTTTTCTGAGCCGTGCTCTTGAGCTCAACGCCCGGTACCACGGCGGCGAAGCGCGGCACCACCAGGCTCAGCATCAGGGTGGCCAGCACCAGTACCACCAGCAGCTCCAGCAAGGTAAAGCCGGCCTCGGCGGCGGTTTTCACGCCTGATACGCCTTGCTGCTATTCCCAGCTACGCACATCCTGATTTTCCCCGTCGCCGCCATCACGGTTGTCCGCTCCCAGCGAATAAAGATCAAACTCGCCATGCTGACCCGGGAAGACATAAACGTAGTCATAGCCCCAGGGGTCCTTGCGCACCACGTTTTTCTTCAGATAGGGTCCGTTCCAGTTCGGCGCGCCGGAAGGCTTCCGGATGAGCGCGTCCAGTCCCTCGGCACCGGTGGGATAACGGCCTACTTCGAGCCGGTACAGATCCAGCGCCGCCCCCAGTTCCTCAATCTGCAAGGCCGCCGTTTTGGTTTTGGACGTGCCCAGGTGTTTCAGTACCTGGGGCCCTACCAGGCTTGCCAGCAGCCCAAGGATGACGAGTACAACCAGCAGTTCCAGCAGCGTAAAGCCCGCTGGCCGGCGGCGGACACGGGAAGAGCCACTGCTGTTGCTATGGATAGTCACGATTTACGGTCCTCAGCGGTCTCCCCCGGTCACAGGGGCAATTCGTTAATCGACATTATCGCCACCAGGATCGACAGGATAATGCCGGCGATCATCAGCCCGAGCCCAACGATCAGCACAGGCTCCAGAATGGTCAGCATGCGCTGCAGCGCATTGGCCACTTCGCGGTCATACACATCGGCGACCTTGAGCAGCATGTCATCGAGCTGCCCGGTTTCTTCGCCGACCTGGATCATTTGCAGCGCAAGAGTCGGAAAAACACCGGTCGATTGCAGCGGTTCGGCCAGGCGCCTCCCCTCCTTCAGGCTGGCTGCAGCGGTATCGGCGCCCTGCAACAGCATGCGGTTGGACAGGGTTTCCCGCGCAATCTGCAGCGCGTTCAGCAGCGGCACGCCACCGCGTACCAGCGTACCCAGGCTGCGACTGAAGCGGGC
>JBFGZM010000477.1:0-2472 GCA_041586815.1 Marinobacterium sp.
CCCCCCGGCACGTTGCGGATCAGGAAACTCAGTTCCCGGCTCCCGGGGCGGGAGCTGAAGGAATAGGCGCGGGTTTCATCGCTGCCGGGCACCTGGATATTGACGTATTGCCCGGCCAGGAATCCGATGTCCTCCTGGGCCGTGACTTTCAGCTCGATGGCGGTCGGTGAAACCAGGTTCACCGCGGCTACCGTGCCGGCGACTTCGGCCGTGCCGGTCTTGCACAGCGACGACGCCACCGGCACCTCGACCACACAGTCGCTGCTGGGCACCATCTGGCAGGTCAATACCATGCCCTGGGCCACCTCGTCGTCCGACAGGGCGTCGTCGATGTATTCGTCCCCCAGGTCGAACGCGCCCTGGTGGCAGGAGCCCTTGCAGGTGCCGCAGACACCGTCTGAACAGTCCATCGGCAGGTTGATCTGGGCGCGGTAGGCGGCATCCAGCACGGTTTCGCCCAGGTTGCAGGTGACAAAGCGGGTCACGCCGTCTTCAAAGTTGAGCGCGATACTGTAGCTCATGATCGTCTCTCCCCAGCCGTTAGATATGATAAATATCAAGCACTTGGTTGATATAGTCGTTGTTCAGGATCACCTTTTTCTCGGTGATGAGCGGCGCCTCGCCACCGATATCCAGGGTGTAGAAGGAGGTGCCGAAAAAGCTTTCGCTGCGGTTGTAACGGTGGCTGTTGGTCTGCCAGTTGAAACGCAGCTTCACCTCGTTCCCATCCCGGGACAGGATCTCCAGGTTGGTGGTCAGGTGCGTGGTGCGCGGCTCCGGCATCGAGGTGGCGCTGGAGCGCTCGGTCTTGATGCGGTAGACCCTGTCCTCCAGGCCATTGCGGTTGGGGTAGTAAATCAGCGAGATTTCCGACTGCGGGTCCTCGGTCAGGCGGTCCTCGTCGTCCCAGGCCGGCATCCAGAAGACCACGTTTTCGCTGTAGCAGCCCAGCCACTGGTCCCACTGCCGGTCGTCCAGCAGCCGCGCTTCACGGAAGATAAACGCCTGAATCTGTTCGAATGCCATGCTCATGCCGAGGCCTCCTTTGCAGCGATGGAAATAAAGCGGTCACGTTCGGTGGCAACAGCCTTGAGCATTTCATCCACCCAGTGCTGATGGTGCGTGACGTAAAGGCCTTCGTCCTCCGGCTTGACCCCGCTGAGGATCGGCTTGAGCCCTATGGCGTCGGCGCTCGCGTCCGGGCCCTGGATCCAGTGCTGGGCACCGCGGCTCATGTCGTTCCACTTCAACTCGCGGCCTTCATAGCCACGCTGGCAGGCGCGGAATTCCTCCAGGTCATCCGGCGTACCCATGCCGCTGACATTGAAGAAATCCTCGTACTGGCGGATGCGCTTGCTGCGATCCTCGGCGGATTCACCCTTGGGCGCCCAGCAGTAGATGGTGATTTCGGTCTTGTCGACGGAGATCGGGCGCAGCACGCGGATCTGGGTCGAGAACTGGTCCATCAGGTAGACGTTCGGGTACAGGCACAGGTTCTTGGTGGTGTTGACGATCGCATCGGCGCGGGCCTCGCCAACCTTCTGCTGCAGTCGTTCCAGGTGGTTGTACACGGGACGCACCTGGGGGTTGGTCAGCCGGGTCCACAGCATCATGTGGCCGTTTTCAAACGAATAGAAGCCGCCTTCGCTGGACCAGCTCTTGGCGTCCACCGCTTCGGTGCCGCCCTTCTCGTAGTTGCGCTGGCCCATGGTGGAGAGGTAGTTCCAGTGCACGGTGCCCACATGGTAGCCGTCGGCGCCGTTTTCGGCGGTCATCTTCCAGTTGCCTTCGTAGGTATAGGAAGAGGTGCCACGCAGCACTTCCAGGCCGTCTTCTGCCTGGTCCACGATGTTGTCGATGATCTTGGTGGTTTCACCCAGGTAGTCGCCCAGCGGCAGTACATCGGCATTCAGGCTGCCGAACAGGAAGCCGCGGTACGACTCGAACTTCGGCAGCCGCTTCAGGTCGTGGGAGCCCTCGGTGTTGAAGCTGTCCGGGTAGCCGCCCTTTTTCTGGTCGCGGGCCTTGAGCAGCTTGCCGTCGTTCTTGAACGTCCAGCCGTGAAACGGGCAGGTGAAGGACGCCTTGTTACCGCGTTTCTTGCGGCACAGGGTAGCGCCACGGTGCGAACAGGTGTTCAGCAGCGCCTGCAGCTCGCCGTCCTTGGTACGGGTGATCACCACCGGCTGGCGACCCACCGTGGTGGTGAAGTAGTCACCGGGATTTTCAACCTGGCTTTCATGGGCCAGGAACACCCAGTTGCCCTCGAAGATGTGCTTCATCTCCAGATCGAACAGTTCCTGGTCGGTAAAGACACTGCGATCACAGCGGTAGTGTCCGGTTGCCGGGTCGGCTTCCACCGCGCCACGGATCTTGGCTTCAAGTGCATCGAGTTGGCGAGTCATCGTCGTCAATCCTCATCGTGTGGTCTTGTTGTTTGGGTGTCCGTTACCCTGCAAGCAGGGCCCCGGA
>JBFGZM010000478.1:0-2457 GCA_041586815.1 Marinobacterium sp.
AGTCTTTCGACCACAGCCTTTCCTCTTAAATCTGGTAGCGGGGACAGGATTTGAACCTATGACCTTCGCTGCAGTTACAAAGCGCGAGTCCGACGAATGTTTTTCCTGACACACTGAAACGAAAAAAGCCTGACACTTTTCAGCATCAGGCTTTCCTCTCAAATTTGGTAGCGGGGACAGGATTTGAACCTATGACCTTCGGGTTATGAGCCCGACGAGCTACCAGACTGCTCCACCCCGCATCAACGTGGGGCGTATATTATAGAGCACTGCGCTGCAGCACAACCCTCTTTAGCATTTTATTTTAAAAATCAGCATTTTAATGCGCCTGCGACAGAGCCGCATCGCAGGCGCGGTACACTGATCAGGGCTGTTCTATGCCCACGATCACCCAGTCTGCATTCTCAACCGACATGTCGCGCATCAGGTGCCAGACTTCGCTGAACTCGGTGGTCTGATCGGAATCTTCCTTCAGCCAGCCGTAGAAATTGATGCTGGCGACCACGTGATCCTTGTTGTCGATAAAGCCTGCCAGTTCAGCCATTACGGAGACCACCTCGGTCTTCTGCGCGCCCTGCTTGCCGCGTTCCTGCTGCAGCTCGGCAAAGAGTTCGGGAGACACGTAGCTACGGATTTCATCCCAGCTCTGCTCATCCCAGCACTGCTGCAGGTGGCTGAAGTGCTTCTGGGCACCGACTACAAACGCATCGCGGTTAAACCACTGTGGCGTCTCTATTTCAGTGCTGCCAAGCCCGGCGCCAAAACCGGCGCCCGGTGCTGCAGCAGGCTCAGCCTGTGCCGCTGTGCGTGCCATTGGTTCACTCTGTACGGTATCAGCATGCCCCTGCACCGGCGCACCACCGGCACCGGCATAGGCCGGTGCATTCTGACGCCGGAACATGGCAAACAGCTTGAAGGCCGCAAACGCCAGCAGCGCGATCAGCAGGAAGTCCATCATCTGCATGCCTTCGAAGGCTCCCCCCATGAACAGGGATGCCAGCAGGCCACCGGCCAGCAGACCGCCGAGCATGCCGCCAAAGCCGGACTTGCGTGGCGCTGTAGCCGGCGCGGCGGCTTTCTGCTGCGTGGTAGACGAGGTTGCCGCGGGGGCGGTCGCTTTCTTGGGCGTAGAGAAGCTCTTGCCGATGCTGCTACCGCCACCAAAGCGCTTGCCCGCCTCGGCTTCTGGCGTAAGCAAGGTAAAACTCAGAAAGATGGCAAACATTATGGTCATCAGCTTTTGCATGAAGGCTCCTTTGTTTTGATTGGTCGCAGGTTACGCAGTGTATCAGTAACCACGGCCAGATATATGCCAGCGAATATTAGGGCGATCCCGATAAAATGAAAAGCCTGAATCTGCTCTCCAAGAAACAATACCGACATCACCAGCCCAAACAGTGGCATCAGGTGGATAAACAGACCCGCCACCGGGGCTCCGAGTTCCGCGACGCCACGATTCCAGCACAGATAGGCCAGAATCGATGGAAATATGGCCATGTACAGCACGGTGCCGCCCGTCTGCAGCGAGAGTTCGGGCATCCTGCCCTGGCTGAGCTCAAAGGCGGCGGGCAGCCAGAGCATTACTGCGCCCACTGTAATGGTGATACCCAGAAAGGCCAGCCCACTGAGTTCAAGCGGTTTGTAACGCAGCAACACCGAGTAGAGTGCCCAGTCGGCCACGGCCAGGAAGATCCACAGATCACCCCGGTTGAACTCGAGGTTCAACAGTGCCTCCAGACTGGCCTTACTCAGCAGCACCAGTACGCCACACAGCGACAGACTGACTCCCAGCCACTGGCGCAGGCTGACGGCATGACGCAGGAAAAATCGGCTGATCAGCAGAATCAGCACCGGAATCATTGAGTGCATCAGGGTCGTATTGGCGGCCGTGGTGGTCTGCAGGCCACTGTAAATGAAGGTATTGAAGCAGGAAACGCCGAGTATCGAGAGCAGCAGAATCACCGGCCAGTGGGCCCGAACAACGGCCCATTCGCGGCGGATACGCGGCCACACGAAGGGCAGCAGAATCAGCATGGCCAGGGTCCAGCGCGATGCCGCCAGCGTCACCGGCGGGAATTCCAGGTAGATTGCCCGCGCCATCACCGAATTGCCAACCCAAAACAGCACGGTGAACACCAGAAACAACTGCGCCATCAGCGGTCATCTCCACGGTGCAGCAGACGCGACAGCAGCGTATCGCTGTATTCCCGGCCGGTGAGAAGGTACTGCAACTGGTTGTAATTGTTCACTGTCCACTCCATTTTCCCCAGGGCCTCTTCGAGACCACAAAACAGTATTTCATCCCCTTCCTGCAGTTCACAAAGCTCGCCGGGCAGCAATCGCACCTCGACGCCGCGACGGTGCATCAGCGCCATACAGGGCAGGCTTCGGGTGCGATCCCGCGGGTCTTTCATCAGGGTGCGCAGTTTGAGCACCTGTTCGCGCTGCAACATAAGC
>JBFGZM010000479.1:0-2402 GCA_041586815.1 Marinobacterium sp.
GTGCGATATGTATTCTGAGGATGTAACTGTCCCGCTCGCCATTCTCAGTCTCTCTCACTTAAAGTTTCAGGAACTGTTTTGTGGACTTCATCAGCAGAGCCATGCCAAGCAGCTGCAGCAAGATGAAAGTACCAAATATGGAAAATGGACTGAGGGGCTTAACCCAGATAAAAGTCGCAGCGAACCCCGCGACTGACAGTGCCATTTTCCATATTTGGCCGACGTATAACTGCGCAAGCACCATTCCAGCAGTAGAGCCTGCGCGGTGGGGCAAGATACGCAATGCAACATACAGATTGGGAACAATGTAGATCAGGCCACCCAGCAAAGCCGAATATGCCACCACATTCCCCTTCAGCAGCAGAGCCGCCGACAGTACCAGCATCACGATCGCTTGAATTAGCAGAATGCCAAGGACATCTTTCCTTGTATTCCGGGACAGGGTTCCTGCACGCTGGTTGCCCATGGTTGCCCCCGAATAATTCCATTCTGATAAGTCTGTTCAGGTCACCCCTCCTGAACAGCGTGCCGATTATAGGGGTAATGCTGTACGGCATCAACCGAAGTCCGCGCCTTTTGCACTAAGGTACTAAGCGCCTAAATTCAATACAGGGCGGGCATCAACCTGCAAAGCCACGCCGCGCCTGACTGTGCAAAAAACAGACAGATTATTTGAGGGTCTTCAGAATGGCATCAAGCTCGGCTTCGCCACTATAGGCAATGGTGATCTTGCCGTTGCCGCGTGCGTTGCGACTGATGGATACCGGTACGGAAAAACGCTGCGACAGCTCGCCGGCAAGCTGCTCCAGACCCGGGTCCGGCTGCGGTACAGGTTTGCTCGGCACTTCAGGTGCCTGCAACTTGCGCACCAGGGCTTCTGTCTGACGCACGGTAAGGCCCCGTGCCACCACATCCCTTGCCGCCTCAAGCTGAGCCTCGCTTTCCAGCGACAGCAACGCACGGGCATGACCCATTTCCAGGTCACCGTAGTCGAGCATTTTCTTGACCTCTTCTTCCAGCTTCATCAGCCGCAGAAGGTTGGCAATGGTGGAGCGTGACTTGCCGACGGCCTTGGCCACCTGCTGCTGGGTCAGCTCGAATTCCTGCTGCAGGCGCTGCAGCGCAACCGCTTCCTCGATAGGGTTGAGGTTTTCGCGCTGTATATTCTCGATCAGTGCCATGGCAATGGCGGCCTCATCGGGCACTTCGCGCACCAGTACCGGTATTTCCGTCAGACCCGCCATCTGGCCGGCGCGCCAGCGACGCTCACCGGCGATGATCTCGAAACGCTCCATGCTGCCCTCGACGGAGCGCACCACGATGGGCTGCATGATGCCCTGGGCACGAATGGAGTCGGCCAGCTCTTCCAGAGCACCGGGCTCCAGATCACGCCTCGGCTGATAGCGGCCGCGCTGAATCGCATCGACAGACAACAGTCGGTATCCGTCCAGCGCCACAGGTGCATCCCTGACCACCGGCTCATGTACCTGTTCCACCGTGGACAACAGTGCGTCCAGCCCGCGGCCCAGGCCCCGTTTCATTGCAGCCATCAGTTTGTTTCCTGTACCTGTTCTTTTTCGGCAGCGTCGGTAGCGGCCGCAGCGGCGGCCTTTTCCTGTGCCGTCTTGCGAATCAGCTCGCCCGCCAGTGCCAGATATGCCAGGGCACCGCGGGAGCTCTTGTCGTACATCAGTGCCGGCAGGCCATGGCTTGGCGCTTCGGCCAGGCGCACATTGCGAGGAATCACGGTTCGATATACCTGATCACCAAAGTAGTCCACCAGGTGGCTGGACACGTCGCGGGTCAGGCTCATGCGCGGATCGAACATGGTACGCAGTATGCCCTCGATCTTCAGCTCGGGGTTGAGCCGCTGATTGATCTTGTTAATGGTTCCCACCAGGGCACTGATACCCTCGAGTGCGTAGTACTCGCACTGCATGGGAATAATCACGCCGCTGGAGCAGGCCAGGGCATTAACGGTCAGCAGGTTCAGCGAGGGCGGGTTATCGAGCAGAATGTAATCGTACTCGTCGATGACTTCCTGCAGCGCCATCTTGAGACGGAATTCGCGCCTTGGCAGGCTCAGCAATTCCACCTCGGCGGCCGTCAGGTCGCCGTTGGCGCCAATCACGTGGTAACCACCGGGTACTTCGGTCAGACGCGCATCAGCGGCACTGGCCTGGTCGGTGAGCACATCGTAGGCGGATTTTTCCAGGGTGTGCTTGTCGATACCACTGCCCATGGTCGCATTGCCCTGGGGGTCCAGGTCGATCATCAGCACGCGCTTTTTGGTGGCCGCCAGGGACGCCGCCAGATTGACGCAGGTGGTTGTCTTGCCCACCCCCCCTTTCTGGTTCGTGATGGTGAGGATTTTCGCCAAGGTCAGGCTCTCCCGAGAATCA
>JBFGZM010000480.1:0-2380 GCA_041586815.1 Marinobacterium sp.
GATGCCCGCCAGCAGCTTGAACGCCAGCGTACCGACCTCGTTCAGTTGCAGGACTCCAGCGCTTATATCGCCCTGCGCCAGCGCATAGCGCTCTGTGATGAGCTGGAAGCACTGCTGCTGAACGGTAGTCCGGATACCACTGCACTGGAGCAACTGCAGGCCCGCTGGGATACCCTGGACAGCTGCTGCAGCGAATATGCCGAGCTTATCGAGCAGCGCTTTGCCCTCGGCCGGCAGGTTCAGCAGGAGCCCGAGCTTCTGCCCGAGCTGACCGACGCCGCCGGCCTGCGCCTGCGCCAGCTGTGTATTCAGCTGGAAATTGCACTGGGGCTGTCATCACCGGAAGAGGACCAGGCCCTGAGGCTGGAACACCAGATGCAGCGCTTGCAACAGGCACTGGAACAGCACACCGAAGCGGTCACCACGGCAGACCTGCAACGCCTCGAGTATGAGTGGCGCTGCGTTCCCATGGCAGGGTGCCACCCGGCGCTGGTAGCGCGCTTCTACCACCCTCTCGAAGGCCTGCTTTAACGCGCAGCCCGGGCCGAAGAACAGGCATAAAAAATCCCGCGATCAGCGGGATTTTTTATCGTTGGCCTGAAGTTCAAACCAGGACAGCTGCCCTGGCGAGTCTTCATCAGGACATGTGCAGACCGCCGTTCATGGAGAGGTCAGCACCGGTGATATAACCGGACTGCTCATCGGCGACAAATGCCACCAGTCGCCCGATCTCTTCCGGCGTACCAAAACGCCCAACCGGAATGGTTGCAGTAATCTTGTCCTGAATATCCTGGGCAATAGCGGCCACCATCGCCGTCTTGATGTAACCAGGCGAAACAGTGTTGACCGTGACACCCTTGCGCGCCACTTCCTGAGCCAGCGCCTTGGTGAAACCATGGATACCCGCTTTGGCAGCCGAGTAGTTGCACTGACCAAACTGGCCCTTCTGTGCATTCACCGAGGAAATGTTGATAACACGGCCCCAGCCCTTGTCCAGCATGCCGTTGATCACAACGCGGGTCATGTGGAACATGGAGTCCAGGTTGGCGGACATGACTTCGTCCCACTGTTCCCAGGACATTTTCTTGAACTGGCCGTCACGGGTAATACCCGCGTTATTGACCAGAACATCAACAGTACCGCCAGTCTGCTCCTCTACGTTGGCTATACACTGAACGCAGGATTCGGCACTGGTCACGTCGCCGTAGGCAACCATGATCTCATAACCATCCTTGCGCTGCGCTTCCTGCCAGGCCAGGGCTTTTTCGTGCTTGCCGCCGCTGTTGTAGCCCGCAACGACCGTAAAACCCTGATCTGCCAGGGAACGGCAAATAGGCGTACCCAGACCGCCGGTACCGCCGGTTACAAACGCAATTTTTTTACTCATATACGCATCCCCATGATGTCAATTTCCTTTTTTATAAGGCGACTTGTAGTTTTAGTGTCTATCGCTTAGCTCGTCCCTAAGTAAAATGACAATAGTACCAACCCCCTCGCCAAATCAACTTCATTTGCGACAGGCCCGTGACAATAACCCTAAAAATTGACAGATATGTGACATATGGCAAGATCCGCCGCCAGTTCCTTGCGGATTCAGCCTGGTCACAGGTCTTCTGATATACTGCGCAGCCAACACCCTGCTGTCCGGTACTCCTTTCCCAATGAACCTGATCCTTCTGTTTGAAGACGACTTTGTCGCGCCTGCCAGGGTGCGCCTGAGAGACCGCCGCTACAGCCACATTCGAGCCGTGCAGCAACCCGAGGAAGGGGAAACCCTGAGAGTGGGCCTGCTTAATGGCCAGATCGGGTCAGCCCGGGTTCTGAAACTCGACGACCAGTGCATCGAGCTGGAAACCAGCCTGGACCTGCCACCGCCCGCCGCCCTGCCGCTGACCCTGATCATGGCACTGCCACGACCCAAGATGCTGAAACGCACCCTCGAGACCATCGCCGCCATGGGTGTGAAGAAACTGTGCCTGATCAACTCCTACCGGGTCGACAAGAGCTACTGGTCCAGCCCGCTTCTGGGCGACGATGCCATACGGGAGCACCTGCTGCTGGGGCTGGAACAGGCCGGCGATACGCAGCTGCCCGAGGTCTCCCTGCACAAGCGTTTCAAACCCTTTGCAGAGGACGAGCTGCCGTCAATCGCCGCCGATACCCGCGCCCTGGTAGCGCACCCCTACGAGGCGTCCGACTGCCCCCCCGCCGCCCTGACCCCAACCACCCTGGCCATAGGCCCGGAAGGCGGATTTATCCGCTACGAAGTGGAAAAACTGCAGCAAGCCGGGCTTGCTCCCGTTCATGTTGGCCGGCGCATTTTGCGCGTCGAGACCGCCGTTCCAGTCCTGCTGGCACGCCTCTTTCCGCCACTGTAACA
>JBFGZM010000481.1:0-2376 GCA_041586815.1 Marinobacterium sp.
AGCACTGTCCGTCTGCGGTTGAAAAAGGAGTACCCATGGACCTGAACCTGTCGCTCTACCAGACCCGAGTCATCGGTGCGCTGATCGAGAAGGAGATCACCACACCGGATCAATACCCCCTGTCGCTCAACGCCCTGACCCTGGCCTGCAATCAGAAAAGCAATCGTGACCCGGTGCTGGACCTGGATGAAAGCACGGTGCAGCAAACCCTGGATGAGCTGGCCCAGATGCGCCTGATCAAGGAAGAATCCGGCTTCGGTAGCCGGGTACAGAAATACAAGCACCGCTTCTGCAACACCGAGTTCGGCGAATTGCAGTTCAGCGCGCAGGAGCTGGGTATTCTGTGCGTGATGTTTCTGCGCGGCCCGCAGACACCGGGGGAGTTGCGCACCCGCACCAACCGGCTGTGCAGTTTTGATGATGTGCTGAAAGTCGAGAAGGTTCTATACAGGCTGATGACCCGCGACGACGGTCCCTTTATCGTCAAGCTCGCCCGCGAACCCGGCAAACGCGAGTCCCGCTACGCCCACCTCTTCAACGGCGATATCGAGCCTGGCCAGGTGGCACCGCCGACATTGCAGGAGCCACGCGCGCTGCGTGCGCCCGAAAGCAGCGACCGGATTCAGGAGCTCGAACATGAAGTCACCGAGCTCAAGGCGAAAGTGGCCGAGCTCGAAGCCATACTGGAAGACCTGACCACCTGACACCCAAGCGAGGTACAAGGGGAAAGGAAAAAAGCGGAAAGAAAGACTAAAGCCACCCGAGGCCATTAAAAGTACATTAAAAAAGCCGGAAAGGTTTCCCCTTCCGGCTTTTCAAGACCTGTCAGCAGTGGCCTTTCTTGTGCTGGCCCGGCGGGCAGAAATGTCCGCCGTTATGATTATGCCTGTGCTTCTTGTACTTGTGACCATGATGGTGATCGTCTTCGTAATAGACTTCGCGACGCTCGTAGTGCGGCTCAGAGTATCCGCTGCGATGACCATTGGTATTGATGGACGTACCCACGGCAGCGCCCACACCGGCCCCCAGGATAGCACCGTCACGCCCGCCTATTTCGGCTCCCAAAGCCCCACCGACTGCACCACCCAGAGCACCGCCAATGGCGGAGTCAACGGTCAGGCTGTTGCCTGCCACGGCCATGGCAGGCAACAGCGACACCAGCACGATGGCAAACAGAGACTTTTTCATGGGTATCTCCTTCAGGATATCCAGCATTACGCAAGGTAAGGTTTAGTGGCTGTGCTGCATTAACAACGATTTTAATACTGTAAAATGGTAGCCAGAACTTTCTAATGAACACATTCAGCCTGCGTGAGTTTAATTTAAACTCGAGCATCATGAATGGCATTCATTTAAATGTACCAGCCAAGAATTTATTAAAATAAAATCCGCAGCCTCTCGTATTTCAATAGCGCCCATTTAACGACAGCGACACTGAACAATACATGAAGGCGCGCAGTTTGAACGACACTCTCAGCCCGCACCAGGCGTCTCGATATACCGACACTCATCAACCCGACTTTTAAAACAGATGCTCCACTGGCCAGATTTATCAACCTGGGCCATGATAGTGGTCGTGCAGCATGTGCGCGGAACTTGTCGACCTCGGCACCGCCTGTCGTGATGCTTGCGCGAAATGTCAGCTCAACCTGCCACGAAGGACCTGTGACCCATGCTCAAACTTCACGGCGTAGCCATCAGCAACTACTACAACATCGTCAAGCAGACCCTGCTGGAAAAAGGCATGGAGTTCGAGGAGATACATACACCGCCCTCACAGGAAGCCGCCTTTCTGGCCAAGAGTCCCATGGGCAAGATCCCGTGCCTCGAAACAGCCAGGGGCTTCATATCCGAATCACAGGCCATTATCGAATACCTGGAAGAAACCCAGCCAACCCCGGGCCTGTATCCGGCAGACGCCTATGAACGCGCCAAGACACGGGAGATCATCAAGTACGCCGAACTCTACCTGGATGCTCCGGCGCGTCGCCTGCTGGGTCATGTCTTCTTTGGCGCTCCGCTGTCACAGGAGGCCCACGAACAGACACGTCCTGCGATCGAAAAAGGCCTGGCCGCATTCAAACGCCTGGCGCGTTACGAACCCTGGGTCGCCGGCAAGGATTTCAGCCATGCCGATATCGTCCTGCTGCACGTCATGGGCCTGGTGCTCGCCATCCTCAAGCCCGTATATGACTGGGACCTTCTGACCGATGAACCGGAACTGGCCGCCTGGATGCAACGGGCAGGCGCCCGGGAGCACAGCCAGACGGTTCTGGCAGCACAGCAACTGGCGCTGCAGGCGTTCATGGCTAAGCAGGGATAACACTGTTAACCGGTATAGGGTCTCCCGATTTGCCCATCACGCCATATAAACGG
>JBFGZM010000482.1:0-2371 GCA_041586815.1 Marinobacterium sp.
CTTTCGCGGTGCCTTCCTATATGCGCTACGTGCGTGACTCCAAGCGCAGCGAGGGTCAGGTGGCATTGCTCAGCCTGTCGACGCAGCTTGAACGCTGTTTTACCGAAGGTTTTTCCTATGTCAGCGCGTCCTGCCCGACGGCCCCGGTGGACAGCCAGAGCGGTTATTACAGTCTGAGCATTTCAGCTGCAGCAACGAGCTATACCCTGACGGCCTCGCCCAATTTTACGGACACCCAGTGCGGCGACCTCACTCTTACTCATACAGGCAGCCGGGGATCCAGCGCGGGCACCGCTTGTTGGAAATAACCCCGTTGTCCATCAACACAGGATGTGGTGAATGAATAGTAATTCCGGCCCGCTGAGGATGCACGAGCAGGGTTCTGCATTGATTGTCGGCATGATCATCATGATTGTAATGGCAATTGCCGGTGTGTCGATGATGAATACGAGCCTGCTGGGCGAGCGCAAAAGCAGCAATTCGCGGGCGCAGCTGCAGGCGTTCCTGGCTGCAGACGCCGGTACCAGCAAGGCGGAGGACTATCTGGTGCTGAATTGGGACAGTTACAGCTGCGCGGTGGATGGTGCCTTGCCCGGGTTGGACGGGGTAGCCTACGGCAGCGCCAGCTATACCGTGACCGCAGTGGCCTGCGCTGCAGACGAAGTCACCCTCAGAAGCCGCGGTATACAGCAGGAAACCGGCGCGTCGCGCGATATTGAGTTTGTGTTGCAGAATGCGGCGCTGCGTGGTGGCGGCCTGGGTGGCGCGCTCAATTTCGTCGGCGATGTGGTGACCTTTGATACCCCCAACTCCAATGCCTTCAGGGTCGATGGCAATGGCGGGCCGGCGATTACCGCCTCCACCGATACCTACCGGGACGATATAGTGGCGGAAATTCCCTCGAACCGGATCGGCAATTACGTCGGCGGGGTGGAAACGGCCGATTATCCCGAGACCTGGGGTACCGCTACCGGCCTGCAGGCACTGGTCGAGGCGGCCGAAGCCAGCACGGGCGCCTACGTTGGCAGTAGCCCACCCGGCAGTTACGGCAGCAGCGGTGCGATGCAAATTACGGTAATTACCGGTGATATAACCTTGCAGGGAAATGAGTCCGGTGCCGGCATTCTGGTAGTGTACGGCGACCTGACCTTCTCGGGCACCCCAAGCTGGGACGGTCTGATTGTTGTCCTGGGCGGGACCTATGCCGTGTCCGGTGGCGGTACCGGCGGAGTCGAGGGGGCCGTTTACGTATCCGATGTCGATACCAGCCAGGCGTCCTGGTCGTTTACGGGCAACGGGCTGGGGTTCGACTCTGACGGCGGCGGTACATCAGACTATGTATACGACTGCGATATGCTGGCCGAGGCCTGGGGTCTGCTGAACGGGACCGGCAAGGGACTGTGGGAAATGGATCCCGATGAGTGCGCCAGCTCCGGCGGTGGCAGCGGCACTGGCGGGGTTGTGCTGACGCAGTGGCGTGAAGTGATCGCCCGCTAACCCGATATGCAGCGCTGTTGTCTCTATACTTAAGCCACGGTTTTGGATCGTGAACTCGGTAGCGGGGTGATGGTGATGGTTCGGGAAGATGCACGGCAGCGGCTGCTGGATGCCGCCATTGGTTACTTTGGCAGCAGGCAGGAAGCACAGGCGTGGCTCAACAGCCCGCATATGGGTCTGGAGGGCATGACCCCGCAGGAAATACTGGATTCAGGCCCTGCTGTGGAGCAGATCATGGACCTGGTGCACCAGCTGGAGCAGGGGGATACACCCTGACCTGCAGTAGGGGTTGCAGAGACAGGCGGGGCCGGCTGCCAGCGCGACCCTCGGGGCGCGCAAACGTCGCTGTGGGCTACCCTGTAAATACTTGTTTGTTCATTCTTTTTTACTTTGTTGTAGGCACTTTAGAGCGCTCTGGCCGGGGTATGCTATGTTGATAGGCACCCCAGCCAGCCAAGGGATTGTGCTCGATGAAAACGCCCCAGATTCCCCCCGATGAAGTCCAGCGCCTTGAAACCCTGCGGGCGCTCAAGATCCTGGACTCCGCCCCCGAGGAGCGCTTTGATCGCCTCACTCGCATGGCCAAGCGCATGTTCGGTGTCCCCATTTCCCTGGTCAGTATCGTCGACAGTGACCGGCAATGGTTCAAGTCGGCCCAGGGTATCGACGCAACCGAAACGCCCCGTGACATTTCGTTCTGTGGCCATGCCATCCTGGGTGATGAACTGTTCCTTATACCCAATGCCACGGAAGATACGCGCTTTCACGACAACCCGCTGGTCACTGATGCACCCAACATACGCTTTTATGCCGGCTGTCCGCTCAGGGTTGCCAACGGCCACAAGATGGGCACCCTGTGCCTGATCGACGACAA
>JBFGZM010000483.1:0-2369 GCA_041586815.1 Marinobacterium sp.
CCACCAGCATCGTAAAGATGCCGAAGCCTACGGAGTAGAGCGCACTTTCAGTCCAGCTCAGGTGCAGGCCGATGTGCTTCAGACCCTTGGTGAAAGTCACCATGGCGATGATGAAGCCCACCAGGAAAATGTACATGGGGACGTATTTCTTGGCATTTTTGAACGGGTCAGCCGTATCCAGGATCAGCGCCTGTACCGTGCGGAACAGGAAGAAGGCGATAAAGCCTGCCATCAGCGGCGACACGACCCAGCTGGCGACGATGCTGGACACCTTGCCCCACTGTACTGCCTCTGGCGCAATGCCCACGGCGGCAAAGCCGACGATGGCGCCGACGATGGAGTGGGTGGTCGATACCGGCCAGCCATAGTGGGTGGCAATCAGCAGCCAGAGACCCGCGGCAAGCAGCGAAGCCAGCATGCCGTAGATCAGCAGATCGGGTGAGCCTGCCAGCAGGTCCGGATCAATAATGCCTTTGCGGATGGTGTCTGTTACCGCGCCGCCAGCCAGATAGGCGCCGGCAAACTCGAACAGAATGGCGATCATGATCGCCTGTTTCAGGGTCAGGGCACGGGAGCCGACGGAGGTGCCCATGGCATTGGCAACGTCATTGGCGCCGACGCCCCAGGCCATGAAGAAACCGAAGATGCAGGCAAGGATGACGATCATATCGCCGTGCTGTGCAATCATGTTCATGTGGGAATCCTTGGTACGTAAAGCTTAGCGTGCGAGCAGCAGTTGCAGGCGCGCACCGACTTGCTGCGCGCGGTCGGCAAGGTCGCCGATCCAGTTGATGACCTTGTACAGGAACATCGCATCGATCGGGTGCATGTCTTTTTCCACGGCGAACAGGGCGCTGCGAATCTCGCGCTCCAGGTCGTCGGCATCGTGTTCGAGGTCATCAATGCTGTTGATCATCCCTTCAACAGACTTGACTTCATGACCGCCGAAACCGGAGCTGATCAGTTCATCCAGTTCATTCAGCGCCGTTAGCGCCTGTGCAGAAGTTTGCAGCGCACTGCGAACAAACAGGCCCATTTGTGGCTGGATCGCAGCAGGTATTGCCATCTTGCGCCCAAGCATCAGGCCGGCAATGTCCTTGGAGCGGTTCGCGATCTTGTCCTGCATGCGCAGCAGTTCGAGCAGATCGGAACGGGGGACGGGCAGAAAAATGCTGTTGGGCAGGTGCGTACGAACCTCCTTTTTCATCGCATCCGCTTCATGCTCCAGTACAGTAATGCGCTGCTGGATCGCCGCTGCTGTTTCCCAGTCGTTTGCCATGACGGCATCGAAAAAAGGAATCAGCTGCAAGGCGCAGGACTGAGCCTTGGCAATGTGTTCCTGCATGGGCTTGAACGGCGAGCGCGCAAACATCTGCAGAATCGGATTGTTGGTTACCATGGGGTATCCCTGTTGGTTGTCTCGACTTCGGGCGCAAGTATAAGTGGGCATAAAGCGCTGTTGTAGTAAAACTGGAATATTTTTTTAACACTTTTGTGCATCCGCACCCGTTCGGTGGCCTTATGCAGACCGCCGCAGGGCGGTTACACTGCCCTCTTTTTCCTCTCGAAACGGAAGGCTTCATGGCGCGGGAAATTGAGTTAAAACTGAGTATGGACCCGCAACAGGCCGCGACACTGAGGGCGCTGCCCTGGCTGGGCGAGCCGGAGCCGGGTGGCGACCGGCCCTTGCATAACCAGTACTTCGATACGCCGGATCGTCTGCTGGCGCAGCACCAGGTAGCGCTGCGCATCCGGGAGCTGGGCGGACGCTACATCCAGACGCTGAAAACCCGTGGCTCGAGCCAGGGTGGTCTGCACCAGCGTAACGAGTGGGAATGGGATTTGCCCGCTCCAGCGCTTGATTACGGCCTGCTGGCCACGGCCGACTGGCCAGAGGCACTGCGCAGTGCCGACGTGCAGCGCCAAATCGTACCGGCTTTTCGCACGGATTTTGAACGTACCACCTGGATGCTGCGCGAGCAGGCACCCGGCGCACAGCCTGTGCTGATCGAGCTGGTACTGGATCAGGGCGAGGTGACTGCGGCCACAGCCGCAGGTGCACAGGTGCGCACTGCACTGTGTGAACTGGAACTGGAACTCAAGCAGGGCGCGGCGGCGGATCTGTATCGGGTGGCCATGCAGCTGGCGCAGGACCTGCCGGTGCTGGTGAGCGATATCAGCAAGGCTGAACGCGGCTATTGTTTGCTGGGGGCGGTGCAGGAGCAACGGGAGTCGCCGCTGATTCCCGACCGGCTCGACTCGCAGGTCGCGTTTGGAGCCCTGGCCGAGCGCGCGCTCACCCGGGCCAGCCGCGGGCTCGATGGGTGGCGCGGCAACCGTGACTGCTGCGCGCCAGATAACGCGGGGCG
>JBFGZM010000484.1:0-2368 GCA_041586815.1 Marinobacterium sp.
AGCTGTACCAGGGTAATCCCCAGCGCATGCAAGCATCCGAAGGTTGCCGCATGGAGCACCTGAGCCAGAAGCATCAGCGGCAGAGAGTCCGGCAGCCAGGCGATCAGCAGCCAGCGCAACACGCAGAGCCAGAGACTGAGGAGCATCAGGTGGCGAATGCCGAAGCGGCCAATCAGCCGGTGCATGATCGCGAACACCAGAATCTCGGCGACAACACCCAGCGCCCAGAGCAGACCCGTCTCGCCCCGGCTGTAGCCCAGGCTTTCAAGCAGCAGGCTGTAAAAGGTGTAGTAGGGGCCGTGGGAGAACTGCACCAGAAAGACAATGGCATAGAATGCCGCCACCTGCGGACACTGCAGCGTACGCAGGAAACTGTCACCACGCTGGGCTGTTCTGGGACTGGTGGGCGGCGCACTGACCAGCATGCTGTTGCACCAGATCAGCAGCATCAGCCCAACCATAATCCAGGGTAACCAGCGCACCCCGATGACATCGAGCGCCCAGCCCAGACCCACTACGGTCAGTACAAAGCCCACCGAACCCCAGAGCCGCAACTGGCTGTAGCGGGCACGTTGCGCACCGAGGTGACGCAGGGTAATGACTTCAAATTGCGGCAGCACGGCATTCCAGAAGAACGAGAACGCCAGCATCACCCAGGCGATGCCCGCCACACTGTCCTGCCAGAAGATCGCCAGAAACACCAGTGCCGTCATGCCGCTGCCAAAACGCACAATCTCGATGCGCCGGCCGGTGCGATCCGCTGCCCAGCCCCAGATATTGGGTGCGACAATGCGTGACGCCTGCACTATGGCCATCAGCATGCCGATGGTGCGGGCATCAAACTCGAGGCTTTTCAGGTACAGCGGCCAGTACGGCACTATGCTGCCCAGCAATGCAAAGTAGAAGAAATAGAAGCCGGACAGGCGCCGGTAGGGAATGGACTCGGACATCAGTGCCGAACCTGTATCAAGGGGGCTGAACAGCCGCCTGGGAAAAACCTGGAATATAGCAACTGCGATTCCTCTTCACGGAGGGGCTCACAGACAGCAATCCAAACCTGCATCACGGGATGCTTAGCAAACCGCCAGGCCATCAGCACTTGAGTGCGACTGGTGAGCCCGCTCGCCGCGGGACTCACCAGCCAGGCACGCGATCAGACGTCCTTGAGAGCATCAACCACGAACTGCGGCAACGCGAAGCTGCCACAGTGCATGGCCGGGTTGTAATAGCGCGTCTTGATGCCGGAGGCCGCAAAGCGCTGCTCGATCAGTTCCCGTGACTGTGTCGGCAGTGCAGCATTATCCGAGCCCCAGGCCAGGGTCATGTTGCCACCGATATAGGTCGGCACCGCGGCACAGTAGAAGGTCTGATCCTTGAAGTAAGGGCTCAGGCGGCGACGGGTCGTCAGCACTTCCTCAACCTGCATGTAGGCCACACCGTTCTGCGCCACGAAAACACCACCATCATTCAGGCAGCGCTTGCAGCCTTCATAAAAGGCGCTGGAAAACAGCACTTCGCCGGGCCCGACAGGATCGGTGCAGTCGGAAATAATGACATCGAACTTCTCGTCGGTCTGCTGCACGAACTCGATACCGTCGGCGATGACGATATTGGCGCGTGCATCGTCAAAGGCACCCTGGGAATGATTCGGCAGGTACGTCTTGCACATGTCGATCACGGCCTGGTCGATCTCGACCTGGGTCACATGTTCGACCTCCTGATGCTTCAGTACTTCGCGCAGGATGCCACCGTCACCGCCACCGATGATAAGCACACGCCTGGCAGCACCATGGGCAAACAGTGGCACATGGGTCAGCATTTCGTGGTAGACGAATTCGTCCTTCTCGGTGGTCTGAATGATGCCGTCCAGTGCCATCACGGTTCCGAATTTCTTGTTGCGGAAGATGATCAGGTGCCAGGAGTCGGTCTGCTGTTCAAACAGCACTTCGTCGATCTCAAAGCTCTGGCCATAGCCGTCATACAGTTTTTCGGCGTAGTTCGAAGTCATCTCGTTGTAAAACCCTTAAATACGATTGCTGTGACCGCCAGCGGCGGCCGCTTACTCTACAAAAACGCCAGCCAGACGCCGGCGCGGCGCACCTTAACGCAAAACCGGCACGCTGGATGTGACATCCGCGTTCTGTCCCCGGTTACGCAGGTAGTGATCCATCAGCACAATGGCCATCATGGCCTCGGCAATGGGCGTTGCCCGGATACCGACACAGGGGTCATGCCGGCCCTTGGTGACGACTTCAATCGGCTCTCCCCGGGCATTGATGCTGCGCCCGGGAAGACGAAGGCTGGAAGTGGGCTTGAGCGCGATATGGGCAATAATGTCCTGCCCGGTGGAAATCCCCCCCAGCACGCC
>JBFGZM010000485.1:0-2361 GCA_041586815.1 Marinobacterium sp.
CTTCGAGAACACCTGGGTCTATGCCTGCCATGAAAGCCAGATCGCCAACCCGAATGATTTCTTCACCATGCAGGCCGGGCGCCAGCCCATGATCATTACCCGTGACGGCAAGGGCGAGCTGAATGCGCTGGTCAATGCCTGTCAGCATCGCGGCGCCACCCTGACCCGCGTGTGCAAGGGCAACCAGTCCACCTTCACCTGCCCCTTCCACGCCTGGTGCTACAAGTCCGACGGTCGTCTGGTGAAGGTCAAGGCGCCGGACGAGTATCCGCAGGACTTCGACAAGGCCAGTCGCGGGTTGCGCAAGGCGCTGATCAGCAGCTACAAGGGCTTTGTCTTTATCAATCTCAACACCGAATCCGACGTCTCGCTGGAGGATTTTCTCGGCGATGCCCGCATCGGTTTCGACATGATGGTGGCCCAGTCCGCGACCGGTGAGCTGGAAGTGCTGCCGGGGGCCTCGTCCTACACCTTCGATGGCAACTGGAAGCTGCAGAACGAGAACGGTCTGGACGGTTATCACGTCAGCACGGTGCACTACAACTACGTCGCCACCGTGCAGCATCGCCAGCAGGAAGAGTCCAAGAAGGCGTCTGCGGACAACAGCAAGACGCTGGACTACAGCAAGCTGGGCGCCGGTGACAAGGACACCGATGACGGCTGGTTTGCGTTCGAGAACGGTCACACCATCCTGTTCAGCGACATGCCCAATCCGGAAGTTCGCCCCGGCTACGCCAGCGTCATGCCGCGCCTGGTGGAAGAGTTCGGTGAGGCCCGGGCGCAGTGGATGATGCACCGCCTGCGCAACCTCAATATCTACCCCAGCCTGTTCTTTATGGACCAGATCAGCTCCCAGCTGCGCATTGTGCGGCCGGTGGCCTGGAACAAGACCGAGGTGCACAGCCTGTGCCTGGGTGTCAAAAATGAGTCCGACGCCGACCGCGAGAACCGCATCCGCCAGTTCGAGGACTTTTTCAATGTCTCGGGCATGGGAACGCCCGATGACCTGGTGGAATTCCGCGAAGCCCAGAAGGGGTTCCAGGGCCGCGCCGAACGCTGGAGCGACATTTCCCGCGGTTGTGAAAACTGGGTCTCGGGCCCCACGGCCAACACCGAGGCGCTGGGTATCCGGCCGGTGCTGACCGGCACCGAATTCACCCAGGAAGGCCTGTACGTGAACCAGCATTCCACCTGGCAGCGCTATCTGCTGCAGGGGTTGGCCGCCAAGACCCGCCAGGCAAAGGAGCGCAACTGATGAACCCGACCTTGCACCGCATTGAACAGTTTCTGTACCAGAAGGCCGAGCTCTGTGACCGTCAGCAGTGGGATGAATACCTGGCGCTGTTTGATGAGGACGCCGAGTTTCATATGCCGCAGTGGGAGTCGGAGCATGTCCACACCACGAATCCCAGGCGGGAAATGTCGCTGATTTACTACCCGAGCCGTGCCGGGCTTGAAGATAGGGTGTTCCGCATCCGTACCGGAAAATCGGCGGCCTGTACCCCCATGCCGCGCACCTTGCACCAGGTCAGCAATGTTCAGGCACAGCCACAGGATGATGGCAGCTGGCTGGTGAAGGCCAACTGGGCGACCCATTTCTACCGCTTTGGCGAGGCTGAGGTGTTCTTTGGCCGGGTTGAATACCGCTTGCGCGCCGAGGGCGACAGCTTTCGTATCCGCAGGAAGCAGGTGGTGCTGCTGAACGACAAGATTCGCCACGTACTGGACTTCTATCACGTCTGATCGGCACGCCAGTGACGGACAGAAACAAGGGGGTGCGCCATGCACAAAGTAGCCTTGAGTTTTACCGACGGACGGACCCATTTCGTCGGCGTTAATGCCAACGAGCCATTGCTGGATGCCGCCCTGCGCCAGGGCATCACGCTGCCGGTGGATTGCCGCGAGGGCGTCTGCGCTACCTGCAAGGGTACCTGCGAGTCCGGCGACTACAGCCTGGATTACGTGGATGAAGATGCGCTGTCCGAGGCCGACCTGTCGCGGGGCGCGGTACTGGCCTGCCAGATGCGGGTCAGCTCCGACTGCGCGGTAAAGTTCGACTTCGAGTCGACCCTCTGCACCTCGGCCGGACCGCTGGAGGTGGAGGCTGTGGTGCAGAGCGTCGAGCAGCTGTCCGACTCCACCGCCATCGTGCATATCGATGCGGCTTCGCTGGATCAGCAGCTCGACTTTCTGCCTGGGCAGTACGCCCATGTACAGGTGCCGGGCACCGACCAGTGGCGTTCCTATTCCTTCGCCTGCGCGCCCAATGCGACCAACGGTCTGCAGTTCCTGATTCGGCTGCTGCCCCGGGGAGCCATGAGTGATTACCTGCGCGAGCGGGCAGCGCCCGGGGATCGCATC
>JBFGZM010000486.1:0-2359 GCA_041586815.1 Marinobacterium sp.
AGCGCAGTGCAAGATAACAAAGGAAAGACTATTAACTACGTTGCATCCATTCAGGATATCACCGAACGGCATCAGTCCATTCTGGCGCTGCAACAGCTATCGGATCAGCTTAAGAGTGCCAACCAGCTGGTCGAACAGGAACGTCACCAGCTCGAGGAACGGGTCGAGACACGCACCCGGGAGTTGCAGGAGACCAATCGTGAGCTGGCTCAGGCCAAAACTGCAGCCGACAGCGCCAACAAGGCCAAGTCGGCCTTCCTGGCAGCGATGAGTCATGAGATCCGGACCCCCATGAATGGCGTCATTGGCATGCTGGATGTACTGCAACAGGGCAGCTTGCTAAACCATCAGGTCGACGTGGTAGAGCTGGCCCAGGAGTCGGCACTGTCATTGCTGGACATTATTGACGATATTCTCGACTTTTCGAAAATAGAAGCTGGCAAGCTGTCACTGAACAATGGCCCCATGTCAGTTCAGCAAGTGTGTGAGATGGTTTGCCATCTGTTACAACGCCTGGCACTGCGCAAAGGCGTGACGCTGATGCTGTATGTCGATCCCTCCATTCCGGATCAGCTTGAAGGAGATGCCCTGCGGCTTCGCCAGGTGCTGATCAATCTGGTCAACAACGCTATCAAGTTTTCCGCCCGGGACGACCAGTCGGGCCGTGTAACACTTGAGGTCCAGCTGGCACAGCCCCCCGAGCAGCTGGCCGTTGTCGAGTTCAAGGTCATCGACAATGGCATCGGCATGGACGAAGAGACGCAGTGCCGGCTTTTTACGCCCTTTATGCAGGCAGATGGTTCTACCACACGCCGCTTTGGCGGCACCGGTCTGGGCCTGGTCATCGCCCGCGAGCTGACTGAGCTGATGACAGGCAGTATCTCGGTGCAAAGTACCGCCGGCCTGGGCTCCACCTTCAGCGTACGTGTTCCCTTCCAGACGCTGCCAACGGCCAATACGGAAAATCCAGGCCCGTCCCAACTGAGCGGCTTGCCTTGCCTTGTTCTGGGGGAGGCAGACTGGCTGGCCAGTTATCTGCAACATGCAGGCGCCATAGTGACGCAGGCGCGCGAGCCGGATGACGCATACCCGGGTCTCCAGCCTCACCCTGAAACGACGCCCTGGCTTTGGGTAGTCGACAGCTTTACTTCGGACTTCAGCCTGGAGCAGGTGCAGGCTGCTGTACAAGCATGGCCCACGCGGGATATCCGCATTGTCCTGATCTGCAAAGGGCAGCGCACAGAGATGCGCAGGCTCGACGATGTATTCATCACGCTCGACGGCAATGCCATGGCGCGCCAAAAATTTTACGACGCCATCGGGGTCGCCATGGGCTGGCAATCAGAGCAGCAGGCGGAGCCCCTGATCCTGCACAGGCAGCTTCCGGCAGCTACATTGCACAACCAGGCAGTGCAACAGCGGCAGCTTATTCTCGTCGCGGAGGACAACCAGACCAATCAGAAGGTCATTGCACGACAGCTCTACTTGCTGGGATTCTCCGCCGACATTGCACCGGATGGGAAAGCTGCCCTGGAACGCTGGGAGCAAGGCCACTACGCCCTGATACTAACCGACCTGCACATGCCGGTTATGGATGGCTATCAGCTGAGCCAGACCATTCGCAGCCGGGAGCCGGCCGGACAACATATACCGGTTATCGCCATTACCGCCGACCGTCGGCCGGAGGAGAATCAGCGTTACCGGAATGCCGGCATGGATGACTGCTTGAGCAAGCCGGCCAGGCTGAACGAGCTCAAAGCCATGCTTGAGAAATGGATGCCCGCCTTGCCTGACCCGGAGGGCGCGGTGACCGTTGCCGAACCACAGAAAACGCCAGAGGACACAAAAAAAACCATTAATCTCAATGTATTAGCGGGGCTGGTGGGCAATGATAGCGGCGTGATTCAGGAGCTTCTGGGAGATTTTCGCCTCCAGCTGGAGGAGCTCAGTTCGGAGCTGATCCTGACAAACGGGTTGCACGATGTAGCACGCCACAATGCCATTGCGCACAAGCTCAAGGCATCAGCCTACGCCGTTGGCGCAACCCATTTGGGCGACCTGTGCACCCAGCTGGAGCAGGCCAGCGCTGACACCCATGCGCAAAGTCTGCATGCGTTAATAGAAGAGCTCGAAGAGGTTAGAGACTATATAGATCACACGCACATGAAAAGCTCTGGTGTGACGACATAGATATCTGCGCGCCAGGCGAACGGGGCTGCACATCCCGCCGCTCCCGGAGTCGCACCGTAAAGCCAGTCGCCGGACCCTCGCCTTATAAAAGGCACAGACAGCCGGGTGCCTGTGCCTTTCCATACTCATTACCGCTCAAGCGGGCTACTGGATATCCAGCGCCAGCAGG
>JBFGZM010000487.1:0-2353 GCA_041586815.1 Marinobacterium sp.
ATGTCCTCCTGTACTGCATCCAGCAGCATCAGGAAATGGCTGAAACTCAGTCCTGTCTGGCTCAAGTCCGCGGTCATCTCAAACTGTTTCAACCAGAATGCCCAGTCCAGTGGTGCCCAGAGCCTGGCTTTCCAGTGGTCGGCACTCAGGTTCAGCAGCGGTACCTGTAGAAGCCCGTCCAGGGCTGTGATCTGTGGGTTCTGTCTCGCAAAATCCGGGGTGCAGACGGGGAACACTTCCTCTGAAAACAGGTACTCGGCAACATAAAGCGGGTGCTCCTGCATCCCCAGCGTCACAGCGGCATCGAAACCTTCGTTATAGCCAGGGTTACCCTCTCCACTGATCAGTTGCAACTGCAGCTCCGGGTGCCGGGTGCGCAGCTGTTTCAGCCTGGGCAGCAGCCAGAGCTGGGAGAAAGACGTTGTTGTGGTCAGTGATATGTGACCCGGGCGGTTGCGTTGCAACAGGTCACGTGAGGCGGCTGCGATGTGCTCTAGCGCGGCGGATGCCGCCAGGTACAAGCCTCGCCCTTCGGGGCTGAGTTCCACCTTGCGATTGCTGCGGATAAAAAGTTTGAGGCGATAAAATGCTTCCAGGGTCTGAATCTGGCGACTGATGGCCGCCTGGGTGACGCAGAGCTCTTCGGCGGCGGCCTTGAAGCTTTCATGGCGGGCAGCCGCTTCGAAGGTGCGCAGGGCATTCAAGGGCGGGAGTCGTTGTTTCAAGTGGCTCACGGGCACTCCTGGGCAGATCGATCCTGTATCCAGTTAATCAAATCGCAACCGGTATCGCCAATTAATGATGGGTTTAGTTTTTTGTAAAAGGGTATTCATATAATAAATGCTGTTAATTAATTGTTTTTATTGTGTTTTTATACTTTTGTCACGGGTTGCGCGAGAGTCTTTTTGAGTTGATAAAAAGTTAATCGAATGCGGCTGTAATGTCGTTTGTCAGCTGCATCCTGAATGTTGATTATGAACCTCGCAACGTATCCATATCGAGGAACAGAAGTCATGCGATTTGAAAACAAGGTTGTCGTTATCACCGGCGGTGCCGGCGGCGTGGGGCAGGCGCTGGTACGCCTGTTTGCCCGCGAAGGCGCCCGCATCATGATCGTGGACATGAACGCAGATGGTTGCCGCTTGGCTGCCGAAGAAGCCCGGTCGCTCGGAGCCCAGGCGGACTACCTGGCCGGTGACCTGCAGCAAAAAGAGTATTGCGAGGCGGCGGTTGCACACTGTGTCGAGCGTTTTGGTGCCCTGGATATTCTGCTCAATAACGCAGGCATTATCCCCCGGGGCACCATTGAGGAAACCACCGATGACATGTGGTTTGCCGCCATGGGGGTAAACCTCAATGCCGTCTTTTTCCTGTGCCGCGCGGCCATTCCCCATATGAAAAAAGCCGGTGGCGGTGCCATCGTCAACACTTCCTCGGTCTGGGGGACTCAGCCCGGGCCTGGCCATGTGGCGTACTGCACCAGCAAGGGCGCCGTGGCGGCACTGACCCGCAACCTTGGGCGTGACTGCGCACCACTGGGTATCCGTGTTAATGCGGTTTGCCCCCACGAGATCAATACACCGATGATCCGCAGTGGTTTCGAACGCCGCGGCCTCGATCCGGACAAGGCAGTGGAAGAGCTGAACAGAACGGTACCCCTGGGGCGGATCGCGGAGCCTGAGGATATCGCTGACGTCATCGCTTTTCTGGCCTCGCACGAGGCACGCTATATCGCCGGTGAGTGCGTTGACGTAACCGGTGCCAAGCCCGTTTCAGGTTAAAAATTTCGTGGGGAGTCGTTTATGAATCTTGCAAACAACGTCGCCGTTGTGACCGGCGGCGGTCGCGGTATCGGCCGTGGCATCACCGAGAAACTGCTGGCCGCCGGTGCCCGGGTACTGGTGGCCCAGCGCCAGCCTTTGGACGCAAGCCTGAGCGGCTGTGCCAACCTTGCCTGGGTGGAAGCGGATCTGAGCCAGAAAGAGGCACCCCGTGTGATCGCCCAGGCGGCGCAGGAGTATTTTGGCGGGGCTGATATTCTGGTTAACAACGCCGGCTTCATGTTCGAGCAGTCGATCGATGAGATGTGCGAGGAGGACTGGGACCGGATGATGGTCGTCAATATGCGTGCGCCCGTGTTCCTGGCCAAGGCCCTGCTGCCGCAGATGCGCCGCCGTGGTGGTGGCAGCATCGTAAACATCGGGTCGATTGAGGGTATTGGCGCCAATCCCTGGCACGCGGCCTATTGCGGCTCCAAAGCCGGTGTTCACGGCCTTACCCGCGCCCTGGCCGTTGATCTGGGACGGGACGGCATTCGCTGCAATGCGATTGCCCCGGGCTGGATCAATTCGGA
>JBFGZM010000488.1:0-2349 GCA_041586815.1 Marinobacterium sp.
CAGAATGGCGTCAGAGCGCAGCGGAAAGGCTTCATTGGGGCGTGCTTTCTTTGGTTACTTTCTTTGCACGAGCAAAGAAAGTAACGCGCCATCAAACCGCTCCGATACCCCAGCCTGCACAGGCTCCAACAGGGTCACCTTAATCTCGTCTCAGCTATCGTAATGGGTCGATGTAAGATGAAAGTGCTCTAGCCGGAGACAGCCGGCAGCAGAATGCGAAAACGGGCGCCGCCAAGCGGCGACTCATGGATACTGAGTTCGCCGTTGTAGCTGCTGAGAATATCCACCGCCACCGCCAGGCCAATGCCCTGCCCCGGCGCCGAGGTATCCAGCCGCTCGCCACGCTGCAGCACCACATCACGGCGCTCGGCGGAAACCCCGGCGCCATCATCGTCGATATAGACCTGCAGGTTGTCGGCATCCTGCAACCCGGCCACAACCCGGACCTGCTGCTCGCCGTACTTGCAGGCATTTTCCAGCAGGTTACCCAGCAGTTCCATCAGGTCCCGCTCGTCACCGGCAAACCGCAGCCCCTCCGCCAGCTGCAGGTCGATCTGCACGCCCTTGTCGCGGTAAACCTTCAGCAGCGCCTGGGCAATACGCTGCACCACCGGCGCCACATCCACCCCGGCCGACATCTGTCGCCCCTGGCTCTTCACCGCCCGGGCCAGCTGATACTGCACGATCTGCCCCATGCGTTCGGTCTGGTCATTGACGATGTGCTGGTACTCCTCGTAGGGCAGCGCCTCCTCAGCCAGGCCATGAATCACCGCCAGCGGCGTCTTGAGGCTGTGCGCCAGGTCCCCCAGAGTATTGCGATAGCGTTCGCGCTGGCGCCGTTCACTGTCGAGCAGCAGGTTGAGGTTTTCCGTCACCGGCTGTACTTCCAGCGGATAGGTACCCTCGAGCTGGCGGGCATCGCCGCTTTCGATGCGCTTGAGATCCAGCGCCAGCGCATCCAGCGGCTTGAGACTCCAGCGCAGGATCACGTACTGCACCAGCAGCGCCAGCACAAACAGCAGACTGAGCCAGCTCACCAGCTGATTGCGATAGGCCCGCAGCTCGCTTTGCAGCGGCCGGTCAGTTTCCAGCACATTGATCAGGTATTGATGCTCCCGCCCTGCGCTTTCCCACACCACCGGGTACTGATACAGGTAGAGCCCGTGTTCAGGCAGGTGGGTAAACAGCACTTCTCCGGGCGCCAGCGAGGTATCGTGCAGTGCCAGCAACAGGGAGGCCGGCAGCAGCATGCTGGACTCGGAACGCCACTGCAGCGCGCCACTGCGGCTCTCGATCACCCCGTACAGGCCCGACTCGACCTGTCCGAAACGCGGCTCACGCAAGGCCTGGGGAATACTCAGACGGCTGTTCTGAAACTCGGCCGCCCCAAGCAGCAGATAAACCTGCAGCTTGAGGCGTTCGCGTTCGGCGGTTTCGAGGCTGTGCAGAAAGGCATTTTGCAGTGCAAACCAGGCGCTGAAGAACACCACCGGCAGCAGACTGCAGGAAAAAACCAGCAGGCGCGCCCGTAGCGAACGCACCCTTGGGCGAAGCAGTCGCCGCATCAGGCCTCGGTCACCGGTGCCAGGTCAAAGCGATATCCCAGCCCCCGCACCGTGGTAATAGGCTGCAGGGTCTGATCCGGGTCCAGTTTCTGGCGCAGGCGGCGAATAAACACCTCCAGCACATTGCTGTCGCGGTCAAAGTCCTGGTGATACAGATGCTCGGTCAGCTCGGTCTTGGAAATGGTCTTGCCGGCATTGAGGATAAGGTATTCCAGGGTACGGAACTCGTAACTGGTGAGTTTCACCGGCCGGTCTTCCAGCGTGACCACACGCCCGGCCGTATCCAGCGCAATGGGTCCAAAACGCAGCACCGGTGTGGCGTGGCCGGCGGCGCGACGCACCAGCGCATTGAGGCGCGCCATCAGCTCTTCCATGTGAAATGGCTTCACCAGATAGTCGTCCGCCCCGGCTTCGAGCCCTTCGACCTTGTCCTGCCAGTCGCCCCGGGCGGTGAGAATCAGCACCGGAAACAGTTTCTGCTCGGCGCGCCAGCGGCGAATCACTTCAACGCCGGACAACTTGGGCAGCCCCAGATCCACCACCGCCAGATCGTAGGGATACTCCGTGCCCATATAGGCGGCATCCTCACCGTCAGCACTTTCTTCCACCGTATAGCCGCGACTCTCCAGCGCCGCTTTCAACTGGCGACGCAAATCCTTGTCATCCTCGACGATCAGTACTTTCATCCGTCGTTACCCCTGGCATTGATAATCTGTCCCGACTGGGCATCCACCAGCACATCCCGCACCCGCCCGGCATTCACCAGACGGATACGATAGGCCGG
>JBFGZM010000489.1:0-2327 GCA_041586815.1 Marinobacterium sp.
CTGGCCGCCGCCCACGCCTTCCTGACACTGAAAAAACTCACCTGGCACACCGAGCTGTTCGGCCCGCTGCTGCTGACCGAAGACATTGTCACCGAACCGCCGGTGTACCGCGATTTTCAGCTCGAAGTACCCCGTACACCGGGTATCGGCCTGACCCTCGATGAAGAGCGTCTGGCGTTTTTCAGCCGCAAATAATCTGTTTCCAAGGAGATGCTGTAATGCTGTTTCACGTAAAAATGACCGTCAATATCCCCCTGGACATGGACCCGGCCAAGCTCGAACAGATCAAGGCCGATGAGAAAGCCCTGGCGCAGCGCCTGCAGCACGAGGGTAAATGGCGTCACCTCTGGCGCATCGCCGGGCAGTATGCCAACTACAGTCTGTTCGATGTTGACAGCACCCAGGAGCTGCATGACACCCTGATGCAGCTGCCCCTGTTTCCCTATATGGATATCGAGGTCAACGCGCTTTGCCGCCACGCTTCGTCCATCCATGACGATGATCGTTAAGCCGCCGTACTAGCCTACATAAATAAGAAATGAGGAAGAGAACATGACCATTAAGCTGGCTCATACCGAACAAGTGCAGGATCTGTTCAACAAGGCCGCGGGCCTGGACAATGACCAGGGCAATCCACGCATGAAGCAGCTGATCCTGCGCATCATCAACGATGCGGCCAGGATCATTGAAGACCTGGAAGTCACCCAGGACGAGTTCTGGAAAGGCGTGGATTACCTAAACCGCATGGGTGCCGGCAGTGAAGCGGGCCTGCTGGTGCCGGGCCTGGGGCTGGAACATTATTTCGATCTGCTGCTGGATGCCCAGGACGCCGAAGCCGGTTTGCAAGGGGGTACGCCGCGTACCATCGAAGGCCCGCTGTACGTGGCAGGCGCGCCCATCTCCGATGGCGAAGCCCGCATGGATGACGGCACGGACCCAGGCAAGGTGATGTTCGTGCAGGGCCGCATTCTGGATACCGATGGCGCGCCTGTGGCCGGTGCAGTGGTCGATATCTGGCACGCCAACTCCAACGGTACTTACTCCTACTTCGACTCCACCCAGTCAGAGTACAACCTGCGCCGTCGTATCGTCACGGATGCTGAAGGTCGCTACCGTGTACGCAGCATCGTGCCGTCCGGTTACGGTTGCCCGCCAGAAGGTACCACCCAGGAAGTGCTCAACCAGCTTGGCCGACATGGTCAGCGTCCGGCGCACATCCACTTCTTTGTCTCCGCCAAGGGTCACCGTCACCTGACTACCCAGATCAACCTGGCCGGCGACAAGTTCCTGTGGGATGACTTTGCCTATGCGACCCGGGATGGTCTGGTGGGCGATATCCGCTTTGTCGACGATGCCTCCGCCGCCAAGGACCGTGGTATCGAAGGGCCTTTCGCCGAGCTGGATTTCGACTTCGAGTTGCAAAAAGCACCGGCACCCGAAGCCGAACTGCGCAGCAACCGTCCGCGCGTCAAGCAGGACTAACCGCTGTCGCGTGACCGGTACAGCTTTGTACTGTTCGCAGGTTAGCTGTAACGGCCGCATCTTCTGGTGCGGCCGTTTTTCGTATGGCGCGTAGCGCCTTGACGGGCGCTGTTCCGGTTTCGCCTGGCGTGATCGGTCCCGCAAGGATAGCGATGAGCCGAACGCCAAGGGTGTCCTTCACGAGGTGGAACCTGCAGGAAACCGAAGGCAATTCCCTGCAGGGCTTTGAACACTGGCCCGACGAGCAGAAATCGCATGCGAGGCGGCCGCCGTGGACGAGAAGGTGATCATCTTCAGAGCCCGATACCTGCACGGAAACGACGGGCGTATACGCGGCGGGTATCAGTGGGAAGGTCGCGCGTCTTGTCCTGGGAGGTCTGTTGTCCTGTCACTGGTTGCGGTTGTCGAGGGACGGCCGGATGGGATAGCAGATGTCAGCAGATGCCATATGCAGGTTTGTGACCGCAAACTGAAGGGCTGAATCCGCTGCGAGCGGATAGTCGGTCTATCTCTTCGAGCAGCGGGGACAGATGCCTCGAAAGAGGGCCCGTTATACCTGTGCAAAAGGGGGGCGCTACCCCTGTGACTGTGGAGGTGTTCGTCAGCATCATGCGCAATGCCGCCGATAACCTGAAACGCCTGACGCTGGAACTTGGCGGTAACGACGCCGGCATCGTGTTGCCGGACGCCGATATCGATGCCCTGGCGCCGAAGATTTTCCAGACCGCCTTTTTCAACATGGGACAGACCTGCGCGGCGCTCAAGCGCCTCTATGTGCATGAGTCCCAGTACGATGCGCTGGTCGAGAAGCTGGCGGACATCGCCCGGGCGCAAAAAGTCGGCCC
>JBFGZM010000490.1:0-2303 GCA_041586815.1 Marinobacterium sp.
ATTGCTGATCACCGATGAGCAGGGCCCGCTGGCCATGGCCGGTATCATGGGTGGCGAGAGCAGCAGCGTGACGCCTGAAACCCGTGACATCTTCCTGGAAAGCGCCTTTTTCGCACCGCTGGCCATCGCGGGTCGTGCGCGTTCCTACGGCCTGCACACCGACTCCTCGCACCGCTTCGAACGTGGTGTGGACTGGCGTTTGCAGCGCAAGGCCATCGAACGCGCCACCGAGTTGCTGCTTGAAATCGTCGGCGGCGAAGCCGGTCCTGTTACTGAAGTGAAGAGCGAAGAGCACCTGCCTGAAGTCGCCCGGATTCGTCTGCGTCATGCCCGGGTTAACCAGTTGCTGGCGTTCGAGATGCCGGCGGGTGAAATCGAAGAGATTCTGACCCGCCTTGGCCTGCAGCTGACAGAGCGTGAAGCGGGTGTCTGGGATGTGTCCGTGCCCTCGTACCGCTTTGATATCGAGATCGAAGTCGATCTGATTGAAGAGCTGGCCCGCGTTTATGGTTACAACAACCTGCCGGTGAAAACGCCGATGGCGGCACTGCCGATCAAGCCCATCGTCGAGTCCCGCGTTGAAACCCGCACCATGCGCCGTACCCTGGTGGCGCTAGGCTACCAGGAAGCCATCACCTACAGCTTCATCGAGGCGGGTCTTGCAAAGCAGTTTGACGATCAGTACGACGCCATTGCGCTGGCTAATCCGATTTCGGCGGAAATGGCGGTGATGCGCACCAGCCTGTGGCCGGGTCTGGCCAAGGCGCTGCAGTACAACCAGAACCGTCAGCAGGACCGGGTACGCCTGTTCGAAACCGGCCAGCGTTTTCTTCCCAGAGGCGGTGAGCTGGTGCAGGAGAACGTTATTGCTGGCGTGATCGCTGGTAGCCGTGAGCCTGAAGGCTGGACCGGCAAGGCGCAGAAGGTCGACTTCTACGACCTCAAGGGTCATGTCGAATCCCTGCTGGGCCTCGGCGGTGCTGCGCAGGCCTGCAGCTTTACAGCAGCGAGCCATGTGGCACTGCACCCGGGCCAGAGCGCATCCATCGTGCGTGACGGCAAGGTGATGGGCTACATGGGCGCGCTGCACCCGAACCTGGTCAAGGCGCTGGATCTGGATGGCCCTGTCTACCTGTTCGAGCTGAAGCTCGAAACCCTGGCCGACGGTCGCCTGCCGCGCTTCACTGAGCTGTCCAAATTCCCCGAGTCGCGCCGGGATCTGGCACTGATCGTGGACGAGAAAACTGCCTTTGATGCGCTGCGCGCAGTGGCGCTCAAAGAGGGTGGAGACTACCTCAAAGAGGTCACGCTGTTCGACGTCTATCAGGGCCAAGGCATTGAAGCAGGACGAAAAAGTCTGGCCATCGGCTTGACCTGGCAGCATCCATCGCGCACTCTTAATGACGAAGAGATCAACGGAACTATCCAGGCTGTGGTCGGCGCACTGAACTCTGAGTACGGTGCGACATTGCGAGAGTAATGACAGGGGTGAAAGGCATGGGCTCTTTGACAAAAGCTGAAATGGCAGAACGCTTGAACGAAGAGCTTGGCCTCAACAAGCGTGAAGCCAAGGAAATGGTCGAATCCTTCTTTGACGAGATTCGCGCCAGTCTGGCGTCAAATGAGCAGGTGAAGTTGTCGGGTTTCGGCAACTTCGACCTTCGCGACAAGCGACAGCGCCCCGGCCGCAATCCCAAAACCGGTGAAGAGGTCCCCATCTGCGCACGGCGGGTGGTGACCTTTCGTCCGGGACAGAAACTCAAGGATCGAGTAGACACCTATGCAGACAGCCGGACCGAGTAACCCCCGGCTGGAACCCATTCCCAACAAACGGTATTTCACGATCGGCGAGGTGGCAAAGCTCTGCGATCTCAAGACCCATGTCTTGCGTTACTGGGAGCAGGAATTCCACCAGATAAGCCCGGTCAAGCGCAGTAACCGCCGCTATTACCAGCGCCAGGATGTCCTGGTGATTCGCCAGATACGCAGCCTGCTGCACGAGCAGGGCTACACCATCAGCGGTGCCCGCCAGTGGCTCTCCGGTGAACAGGCAGGGGATGACGCCGCACGCTACAAGCAGCTGGTGCGCCAGACCATCACCGAACTTGAAGAAGTACTCGCAACACTCAAAAGTTTTTAAGAAAAAACTTCACAGTATCAAAACCTTAGGGTATATTACCCACCACTTGAAACGCAGCAGCAATTGCCGCAGCTTTCAGGCACAGTCGGGGCGTAGCGCAGTCTGGTAGCGCACTTGCATGGGGTGCAAGGGGTCGAAGGTTCAAATCCTTTCGTCCCGACCA
>JBFGZM010000491.1:0-2296 GCA_041586815.1 Marinobacterium sp.
ATGCCTGGCACGACATGCCAGCGTTGCTGCGGGCTGGGCTGATCGCTTTCGCCCTTGCGCAGCAGTACCGGCAGAGCCTGGTGCAGTGCATCGCCAATGGGGTGCTGGTAATAGTCCGCGGCCCAGCAGGCAAGTTCCAGCAGGTGAGGCGGCAGTGGCGGAGTTTGGTCCAGAACTTCCAGAGCGGGTTTGAGCTTTGTCTGCGGAATATCGGATGTGTCGGCAAGTTCGATCAGAATGCCGGTGAGCTCGCGCCGACCAAAGGGTACGCGCACGCGCACGCCGATGGCGTGTGGAGTTTGCGCCTCACCAGTCGGAGGCAAGTAGTCAAACAGGCGACGCAGCGGCGTGGGCAGGGCGATGCGAAAGATTGTCATGGCGTCGGTGCTGGCTCCGGAAGCGACCTAGTTTATGCGCAATATGGGGACTATTGAAGAGGGGGTATTTGCTTGCGGCTGGATCCTGCGATGCGTATAATCCGCCGCCTGGTTGCGGTCAGTGTACCGTGGCATTATCTATGGAACGAAAGTGCGGTGCCCGGCAGAGATGCTGATCGGGTAGCGGCGCAGATTATCGAGGCTTGTTATGAAAACTGGAATCCATCCTAAATACGAAGACGTTACCGTAACCTGCTCCTGCGGTAACGAAATGAAAACCCGTTCGACCATGTGTCAGAACATGCACGTCGACGTGTGCAGCCAGTGCCACCCGTTCTACACGGGCAAGCAGAAGGACGCCACCACTGGTGGTCGTATCGATCGCTTCAACAAGCGTTTCGGTGGTCTCAAGCTGGCGAAGTAATTCGGCAGATGTTGCCAGGAATTTTGCAAAAGGCACTCCTCTGGAGTGCCTTTTTCGTATCTGGATTCTGGATCAGCGCGGCGCACGCGAGCTGTGAGCCTGAAGGCCCGGGCAGGCTGGTATCGGTACGTCACGTTATTGATGGCGATACCCTGGTGCTGGCTGATGGTGCCAGAGTGCGGCTGATCGGTGTGAATTCACCGGAGCTCGGCTATCGGGGTGCCAGGGATGAGCCCTATGCTCAACGCGCTCGCCAGTGGCTGCAGCAGCGGGTGCTGAACAAGCCGGTCAGGATGATGGTGGGCAAAGAATCACGGGATCGCTACGGTCGTACCCTGGCTCATGTAGTGGACTCCACCGGAATGCTGCTGGCGCAAGGGCTGATTGCGCAAGGGTTGGGGTATGCCCTGGGGATAGCGCCCAATACCGACCTGGCAGATTGCCTGTTTGCGCGCGAGCGTGAGGCACGAGCCGGTTTGCGCGGCCTTTGGCGTGATGGTGCTGTTGGGGAAGTTACCCGCCTGGCGGCTGACAGTGCCGGTTTTGGTGTCTGGCGCGGCCGGGTGTCGGCGAGTGGAAAAATGACCGATGGTGCCTACCTGGAAGTTGAAAACAGGGTCTTTATCGCGCTGTATTTTGATGGCGCCGATCGATTGGTGGGCTCTGACAGCGAGGCACTGGCTGGGCGTCTGGTTGAGTTTCGCGGCTGGCTCCTGGATCGAAAAAAGTCAGATAACGATTTGAAAAAAAAGGATATTATTTGGTTTATGCGAGTGTCGGACGAGCGCCATTTACGGCTGCTCGATTGATGCTCTCGGGGCAAAATGAGTACAATCTGGGGGTTATTGTGGGTATAAGGTGTTTTCTATATCATTCATAACCCCTCTCATCTAATAAATCAGCCTATTGAGCCTGCAACCATGTCTGAGCAATTCAAGAAAGCCGCACTCGATTACCACGAGTTTCCCCGTCCGGGCAAGATCAGCGTAGAACTGACGACCCCCGCCGAATCCGCCCGTGATCTGGCGCTGGCCTACAGCCCGGGTGTTGCCGAGCCTGTGCGCGAAATTGCCAAGGATCCGGACAATGCCTACCGTTATACTGCCAAGGGAAACCTGGTGGCAGTAATCTCCAACGGCAGCGCCATTCTGGGTCTGGGTAACCTGGGGCCGCTGGCCTCCAAGCCGGTAATGGAAGGCAAAGCACTGCTGTTCAAAAGGTTCGCCGGAATTGACTCCGTGGATATCGAAGTCGATGCCGAGAGCCCACAGGCCTTTATCGATACCGTGGCCCGTATTGCCGAAACCTTTGGCGGTATCAACCTCGAAGATATCAAGGCACCCGAGTGCTTTGAAATTGAGCGTACTCTGATTGAACGCTGCAATATTCCCGTTTTCCATGATGACCAGCATGGCACCGCAATTGTTACCGCGGCCGGCATGATCAACGCGCTGGAAATCGCCGGCAAGAAGCTGGATGAAGTGCGCATCGTCTG
>JBFGZM010000492.1:0-2266 GCA_041586815.1 Marinobacterium sp.
TGGCAACCGGACTCCTGCTCGACCGACGCCCGGGCATGGTCACCGATCAGCTCCAGCTAGCGCTCCCTGGTGGCGGGCTTGAGATCGACACTGATAAAAATACCATGCATGGGCCGCCAGGCTTGAAGATTCGAACAATACCTCCTATTTCACGTATACATTTTAATTGAAATTAAAATACAAAAACCTCAAGACAAGCCAGGACCAAGGGTTTGATCCTGCCGGAGACATTGCATGAGCATCCGCCCAAACACCCTTAATGGCATGCGCCATATGGATTTTACGGTGGAAAACCTGGAAGCAGTGGAGCGCCTTTACGTCGAACGGCTGGGCATGCAGGTACTGCACCGCCCGCACCGCAACCTGGTGTACCTGACGCTGGGCAACGATAACCTGTCTCTCAGCCGGGGCAGCGCGAACGACACTGTCCAGGGCCCGCAGCGGCTGGACCATTTCGGCTTTATTTGTGATGAACCCGGCGACGTGGATGCCTGGGCGGATTATCTGGCCCGGCAGGGCGTGGACATTATCGCCCGCCCCCCACGATCACGATAACGATCCCGGGGTGCGCAGCTTCTATTGCCTGGATCCTGCCGGCAATACCGTGCAGCCAATATATCACCCTGCGGATTCCGGCCAGCGACTGGCAAAGCCCTGATGGCACTGCCAGTAAAAGCTAAGTCAAAGGCCCGGAAACGACATCGCCACCCCGGCATCTTCGTGTTTTCTACAAGAAGATGCCGGGGTGGCGATGGGATGGCGCCAAGGCGCCGGCACAGGAACCTGCGCTATTTAGCGCGCCGAGGTCGGCGTGGCACGGCGCGGGCGACGGCGACGCGGCTTGCTGGCCGGCGCCGCTTCGTTACCGCTGCTACGGCGAGGCTGTTCAGCGCCACCGGAGCGGGAGCGGCCCTGGCCGCCACGACGCTGACCGCTGCCACTTTTGGCGGCTTTGGGCGCCGCCTGTGGCTGCTCGGTCGGCACATAGGACGCGGCGCTGGCCTGCAGCATGTCCAGATCCACCACAGGGGCCGGCTGCACATCGAATTTCTGTCGCAGCAGGCGTTCAATGGCGCGGAACTCCTTGTCTTCATCGCGACTGATCAGGGACACCGCCTCACCGCTGGCGCCGGCACGGCCGGTACGGCCGATACGGTGAACGTAATCCGCCGGCACATTGGGCAGCTCGTAGTTCACCACATGGGGCAGCTGGTCGATATCCAGACCCCGGGCCGCGATGTCAGTGGCCACCAGCACGCGCACATGACCGCCCTTGAAATCGGACAGCGCACGGGTACGGGCATTCTGGCTCTTGTTGCCGTGAATGGCCGCCGCGCTGATACCATTGCGCTCGAGCTGCTGACTGAGACGGTTGGCACCGTGCTTGGTGCGGGAGAACACCAGCACCTGGGACCAGTTGCCTGCCAGAATCATGTGCGCCAGCACCGTCATCTTCTCGGTTTTTTCCACCGCGTGAAAGCGCTGCTCTATCTTGTGCGCCGTGACATTGCGCGACACTTCGATGCTGGTGGGGTTATGCAGGATATCGCTGGTCAATCGGCGAATTTCAGGCGAGAAGGTGGCCGAGAACATCAGGTTCTGACGTTTCTTGGGCAACAGTTTCAGTATCCGCTTGATGTCATGGATAAAGCCCATGTCCAGCATGCGGTCGGCTTCGTCCAGCACCAGCATCTGGATATGGGACAGGTCGACACAACCCTGGCTCTGCAGGTCAAGCAGACGGCCGGGGGTGGCTACCAGAATATCAACGCCACGGCGCAGCAGGTCCTTTTGCGGATTGATACTGACACCACCGAAAATGATGGCCGAGCGCAACGGCAGGTGACGGCCGTAGGTACTCACGCTCTCGCCCACCTGGGCGGCGAGTTCCCGGGTCGGGGTCAGTACCAGGGCACGCAGCTGATGCCCGTCGGGCGGGCGGTGCTCAGACAGCAGGTGCAGCATGGGCAGGGTGAAACCTGCGGTTTTACCGGTGCCGGTCTGGGCCGCGGCCAGCAGATCGCGTCCTTCCAGTACAACCGGAATTGCCTGGGCCTGAATGGGGGATGGGGTTTCGTACCCCTGCTCTTGCACGGCACGTAGCAGTGCGTCTGAAAGTCCGAGAGAGGAAAAAGCAGTCATGAATGTCCGTAGTGTGGAATCGGTCGGCAGGCCCTGACGTGTTGTTCATACGGCACCGGCCCAGGATACAGCTAAGCGGCGCAGCTTACCGCAAAGCCCCCCCGGGTGCGAGTACTATTCAACA
>JBFGZM010000493.1:0-2261 GCA_041586815.1 Marinobacterium sp.
CGCAGCCAGTGTTCCGCCCACCCGAAAGGGCATGTCGGCGCGGGTGATATCCGTCACGAGATAGCTCAGCTGCTTCGCTTGCATTGCCTTCTGTACAGACGCCATTAACTGATTCAGATCGAACACGCCGACGACAAAGCCACGCAAGGCCGCACGTCTGGAGACTACAGAGGCATTTTCCACATCGAAGCCGGACGAATACGCGGGCACAAAAACCAAGGTACCGGTATCGCCATTCTGAACGAGGCTTACCGGCTCAGATGCCACAGTCTTGCCCGTATCGCGAGCCTGCTCGAGTGCATTTCTGCGTAGCGGCTCCGATCCCAAGTCAAAGCCCAGGGCCGGCTCACTCCCTTCCTGAGGCTTGATAAACAACACAGGGTAATAGGCATCGCGCTGCTCCGCGCCCCGTGACGAACTGTTTTCCGGGTGCTCGAACAGACCGATCCGGTACTCTTGCTCAAAACGAAAGCGCTGACTGACGGGAATAACCGGTGCCCATTCGAGCGCGATCAAACCGGGCAAATTCATTACCTGTTCGGCAACAAGATCAAACTCTCTTGCCGTGACGTTTTCGCTGGCCGCAAAGAAGCGTTCAACAGTCGCAAGCAGAGAGGGTAACGTCGTCAGGGGAAGAATAGATTCATCGTATACGTGATGGATCTCATCTGCTCTCTGTGCCCAGGATTCGCGCTCCTCGATCTTCAGCAGCGCGTAGAATCCGGCGCCGAGCAGCACTGCCGTTATCACAAGAGGGACGGCGACCTGCGTCCGGATACTCGACCAGCGTTCTTCGTGGCGCTCCAGCCATAGCAAAAACAGCGGATAGAACAGCAGCACGCCGATGGTGTCTCCACTCCACCAGATCAGCCATTCGGTCACAACGGTGTCCAGCTCAATGCTGCCGGTGATGTAGCGTGCGGCAATACCGACGGAAGCCGCTACCGTACAGACAACTGGACCATTAAGCAGAAGAAACAGCCAGGTGAGACGGTCGCGTATCAAGGGTAGCGCCTGATGAAACAGGCGCTTCGTAAGCCAGGCCCCCAGACAGGCCTGAAGGGTTGACCCCGAGCCTGTCATCAAGGCTGCCGCGAAAGAGGCGCTGGTGAATCCCAGCAGGGCATCGGTCACCACAGCCCCTACCCAGATACTGGGCCAATACCGCAGGCCGAAGACCAGCAGAATCGCCCATGCAAGGCCGGCAGCTGGCCAGATAGGCGCGACATTGCCCGGTGGCAATGCCAATTCCCGCGCGCCAAGCACGCAGGCCGCATAGGCGATGAGCATCACACCAAGACGCACAGCGTAGCGCTTTGAGAACGGGCGCCTTAGGCGGTCGGTATTGAGGGTTGCATCCATGTTCGTCCTGCGTCCTGTGGTAACACCTGGTCCCATCATGAGACCTGACAAATATTAAAACAATTGACATGGCAAAGTAGAACATAACGGTGCGCGGTTTGAGATCACCCTCACCTCACCCGTAACAAGCATCAACGACGCCAGAAACTGAGCCAATGCCCGATCAGCCGGGTCGCTTCTCACGCGCCCCATTCAACGCTTGAAACCCAGAGCAACCAGCTCGCCACCCGTCTGCGGGCGTCAGTTCTCAACTGACGCCCGTGTGAACCGGTTTGTGTGGTAGCATCAGAGGCACAGTACTGAGTCAAATTCACCGGGGTGACTCCAATCTGCCGGATCCCATCAGCTACTGAAACGAATCCCGTGACTAAAATGAAAAAACGTTTGCAAGTACTTAAAATTTAAATGATATGAATCCCATAAAACATTAAAAACTACAGCTCCCCTTCCATGGACACACATACCCTGCAGGCCTTTGTCTGTGTTGCACAAACCGGCTCATTCTCCCAGGCGGCAAGCCAGTTGTTTCTGACCCAGTCCGCCGTCAGCAAGCGCATTTCGCTGCTGGAGGAGCAGCTCGCCACCCGCCTGTTCGATCGTATCGGTCGCCATATCAGCCTGACTGAAACCGGCCGCGCCCTGCTGCCCCGCGCCAACCATATATTGCTTGAGCTTGACGATACGCGGCGCATGATCGGCAATCTATCGGGGGAGGTTCAGGGTCCGCTGAGTCTCGCCGCCAGCCACCACATCAGCCTGCATCGGCTGCCACCGATTCTCAAGGCCTATCGCCAGCGCTACCCGGCGGTCACACTGCAACTCAAGTTTGATGAGTCCGAACGCGCTTTCGAGGATATCCTCAAAGGCGACCTGGAGCTTGCACTCATTACCCTGGCCCC
>JBFGZM010000494.1:0-2260 GCA_041586815.1 Marinobacterium sp.
GACAGCAGCGGTCTCAATGATTGGCATCGAGACCTTCATGAGCCAGGCGCCACAGCGGGTGCTGATTATCGGCAGCGGAACCCAGGCCATCTATCATGCCCGCGCCTTGCACGAGATTTACCCTGAGGCAGAGGTATTTGTACGCGGCCTCGACCATGAATCGGCGCGCCGGTTTTGCGAGGCCCACGCCGGCGAGAACCCCAACCTGTACCCCTGCCAACCAGCAGAAATTCCGGCAGGCACCGATGTTGTTATCATGCTGACCACCAGCATGAGTCCCATCTATAACGAAGACGCACTCAAAGGCAGGCTTGTCATAGGCGTCGGCGCCTTCAAGCCGGAGATGGCAGAGATCGGTGCCCATACACTGGCCGGCAGTGATATTTATGTCGATGACCCACTGGGGGCCAGGGAAGAAGCGGGCGACCTGATCCAGGCAGGGGTCGACTGGGGGCGTGTCCGCAATCTCGCAGATGCACTACAACAAAAGCCCCCGCTGGACCGGCCTGTCGTCTTTAAAACGGTGGGCACCGGTGCCTGGGATCTTGCCGCCGGGCGAGTCGCCATCCAGTCAATTTAATAAAGTTATCGTCGAACTGACGATAACGTAAAAACGTCAATGGCCCCGGCTTTACCGGCGGCCATTGAACGGCAATGCCTTTCCTGCGACTGATCAGGCGCTCAGCCAGCCTTCAATCGCACCACGCTGGGGGATGCTGCCGCTGTGTACCAGCTGCTCGTCCACCACAACCGCAGGGGTGCTCATGACCCCATACTGCATTATCACGACAGGGTCGGTCTCCTTGATAACACAGACCCCTACACCCAGTTGCGCAGCAATCTGCTCGATGAACTCCGCCGTTTTCAGGCATTTACTACAGCCCGACCCCAGCACCTTGAATGTTTTCATCGACGTACTCCTGTAATCAGAGAATAAACGGGGCCAGCAGGTTAAAGGCCCAGCCCACCAACATGAATGCCACCACCAGCAGCAGCAAAAGAATCGCCAGCAGGCACCACTGCATCACCTGCTTGAGCAGAATAAATTCCGGGAAACTGGCCGCAACCGTGCTCATGCAGAATGCGAGGGTAGTGCCAATTGGCAGGCCCTTGCCAATCAGGCTCTCCATGACCGGTATCACTCCGGTTGCGTTGGAATACAGGGGGATGCCAAGAACCACCGCCGCGGGCACGGACCACCACTGCCCTGCCCCCAGATGCTGTTCAAACCAGCCTTCAGGCACAAAACCGTGCAGCGCCGCTCCCAAACCTACACCGACGAGCACCCATATCCACACCCTTGTGAAAATATCGTGCAACTCATCCAGAGCAAACCGATGCCGCTCGGGCAGCGTCAGCCGCCGTGGTTCAAGCGCGACACCCGCCTGGTCGGCGGCAAGGTAAGCTTTGGCGGCAAACGGCTGCAGCAGACGCTCAGCCCTGATCAAATCAAGCACGGCACCGCCCAGCATGCCCACAGCCATGCCGACAAAGATATACAGCAGCGTAAACTTCCATCCCAGCAAACTGCCCAGCAGTACGATCGCCACTTCATTGATCAGCGGCGACGTCAGCAAAAAAGACATGGTGATGCCGATGGGTATTCCTGCGGACGTAAAACCCAGGAAAATGGGAATACTGGAACAGGAACAAAAAGGGGTGACGGCGCCCGACAGTGACCCCAGCAGATAGCCCGCGGCGCGATTGCGCCCATCCAGCCACTGACGTATCTGCTCAACCCGCAGCGAGGCACGTGCCAGAGCAATGAGATATATCATCACCAGCAACAGGGCGAAAATCTTGGTGGTATCTTCAATAAAGAAATGCAGCGCATCGGCAATCTTTAACGCCGGATCCAGCCCAGCCAGGTCATACACCAGCACGTCGGCCAGGTAGGTAAAAATCTCCAGCATATCCGCTCCCCCGGGTATCGTACCGGCAAGCGTTGGGTCGATTCTCTAACCATCGCCCGCAAGGATCCGCTGAAAGCCTGCCATTCCTTCATTTTGCGCCGAAAACCGATGCAGCACCTTGATCCAGGTCAGGCCCAGGGCTGGCGGGTTGACCCTGCTGTCAGTCACCACACCCAGTAACTACAACGATGCAAACACCACCGATGACACTTTCGGGCGCCGGGCCATTATCAGCTGCGTCCGGCAAAAAGCGGCACTGCCCACATCACCCGGAACGCCATTACGGCTACCGGGGTGGAAACTCTCAATTGTTGCCAAAACTTCATCCCGTTCGGCCGGAGTGATAA
>JBFGZM010000495.1:0-2248 GCA_041586815.1 Marinobacterium sp.
CAGCTGGATGCCGCCAAGATCCAGCTGACGCAGTTGCAGGAAGCGCTGGATGATCTGCTGCTGGGTGTGCCCAACCTGCCCGATGCCAGCGTTCCTGAAGGCCTGAGCGAAGACGACAACGTCGAAGTGCGTCGCTGGGGCCAGCCGCGCAACTTCGACTTCACCCCCAGGGATCATATCGACCTTGGAGAGCAGCACGGTGAGCTGGATTTTGAAACCGCCGCCAAGCTGACCGGGGCACGCTTTGCCGTCATGAAGGGCAAAGTCGCCCGCATGCACCGCGCGCTGATTCAGCTGATGCTGGATACTCACATCGCAGAACACGGCTATACCGAAGTCTATGTGCCGTTCATGGTCAATGCCGACTCGCTTTATGGTACCGGCCAGTTGCCCAAGTTCGAGGCGGACCTGTTCAAAGTGCCCTTCGGCGAGCGCGACTATTACCTCATTCCAACATCCGAAGTGCCGGTAACCAACCTGGTGCGGGACGAAATCATTCCGGCGGAGCAAATGCCGCTGCGCTTCACCTGCCATACGCCCTGTTTCCGTTCGGAAGCGGGCGCATCCGGCAAGGACACCCGTGGTCTGATTCGCCAGCACCAGTTCGAGAAGGTTGAGTTGCTGCAGCTGGTTGAACCCGACAAATCCTGGGACGCACTGGAAGAACTGACCGGTCATGCCGAGAAGATCCTGCAGATGCTGAACCTGCCATACCGGGTTATTACGCTCTGTGGCGGTGATCTGGGCTTTGGCGCCGCCAAGACATACGACATCGAAGTCTGGGTGCCGGGGCAGGACAAGTACCGTGAAATTTCGTCGTGCTCCAACATGCTGGACTTCCAGGCGCGTCGCATGAAAGCGCGCTGGCGCAACCCGGAAACCGGCAAGCCCGAATTGCTGCACACCCTGAACGGCTCCGGTCTGGCGGTGGGTCGCACCTTGCTGGCGGTGCTGGAAAACTACCAGCGAGCCGATGGCAGCATTGAAGTCCCTGAAGTGCTGCGTCCTTATATGGGCGGCGTCACCGAGATCTAGGGGTAAGTCCCGCACCGCGACAGCCCTGTCGTGGTGCGGGCCCTTTCCTGCATTTGTATTTGCGCTGTATTACCTCTCCCACCTGAATCGCATTCAAAGAGCCTGATATGAAACCACGCTATGACATCCTGATCGTCGGTGGCGGAATGGTCGGGGCCACCCTGGCCTGCGCGCTGGGGGGGAGTTCGTTGTCGGTCGGCTTGATCGAACATGACTTCCCAGCGCCCTATGAGCCGGAACAGCCCTACGATCTGCGGGTATCGGCCCTGAGTGCGGCCTCAGGCACCATCTTGCAGATGCTGGGTGTCTGGGACGGTATCAGCAGTCGGCGCCTGTGCCCTTATCGGCGCATGAAGGTGTGGGAGTCGGATGAAACCCGTGCGGCAACCGAATTCAACAGTGACGAGATCGGTGCCAGCGAGCTGGGGCATATTGTCGAGAATCGCGTGGTGCAGCTGGCGCTGCTGGAGCGGGTGCGGAGCTTTTCCAATGTTGACCTGATCTGTCCGGCCCGTACCGAGCACATCGAGTATGCGCCGGGAAGCAGCCTGGTACGCCTGGCTGATGGGCGCGAAGTGCTGGGTCGCCTGCTGGTGGCGGCGGACGGGGGGGGATCCCGCGTGCGCCAGGCGGCGGGCATCGGTGTGACCCAGTGGGATTACGATCAGCATGCGCTGGTGGCCAGCGTGCAAACAGCCTATGGCCAGCAGGACATCACCTGGCAGCAGTTTACGCCGACGGGGCCGCTGGCCTTCCTGCCCCTGGGAGGCAATCATGCTTCTCTGGTCTGGTATGGCAAGCCCGATGTGCTCAAGAGACTGATGGCCCTGGATGACGAGACCTTCCTCTCCCGGGTGCGGGATACCTTTCCTGCCTGTCTGGGCCAGATTGACCAGGTCTTTGAGCGTGCCTCCTTCCCGTTGCGGCGCCAGCATGCGCAGCGTTACGTGGCCGAGGGCGTGGCCCTGGTGGGCGATGCGGCCCACATGATCCATCCGCTGGCGGGGCAGGGTGTAAATATCGGCCTGCTTGATGCCGCGGCGCTTGCCGAGGTCATTGTTCAGGCGCACACCTCGGGTGAGGCTTTTGTTGCAGTCGAGGTGCTGGCACGCTATGAGCAGGCACGGCGGCAGCACAACCTGATGATGATGCAGCTGATGGATACGTTTTACCGGGTGTTCAGCAACAGTAACCTGCCACTGAAATTTCTGCG
>JBFGZM010000496.1:0-2233 GCA_041586815.1 Marinobacterium sp.
AAGGTGGACTTCTATCCCGCCCAGACTCTGGCCAAGGCGCCCCAGAGCTACGATGCGGTGAAGAACCGTATCGCCGATATCACGGCGACGGTGCAGGGCTACAGTGCCAATCGCTTTCCGCTGACCCAGGTGGTCGAACTGCCGGGGCTGGCCAAAACCGCCGTGCAAGGCTCCTGCGTGATTCAGTCGCTGTATGACGAGGACCTGATCAGCAGTGAATACGACGATACTCACGTGCTTTTCCTGTTCACCCATGGCCCGGGGGATATCCATACCCGCGACAAGGCGATCAACACGCCGGAGGACCTGGCGGGCCTGAAGGTTCGTCGTCCCACTACCGTGGTGGCCGAACTGCTGGAAGGCCTGGGGGCCCAGCCGGTGGGGATGCCTGCACCGGAAACCTACCCCTCGTTGCAGCGCGGCGTGATCGACGGCGTTGCCATGCCCTGGGAAGCCATGACCAGCTTTCGTTTGAACGAGCAGGCGAACCACCACACGGAACTCGGGCTTTATACCCTGTCCTTCGTGGTCACCATGAACAAGGGCGTTTACAGCAGCATGCCGGCGGATCTGCAGCAGATCGTCGATCAGCACTCCGGCCATGAGTGGGCACAGAAGCAGGCGGTCAAGTTTGACGAGCTCGATACCAGGGGGCGTGCCGAAGCCGTCGCCGCCGGACACGAAATCGTTACCCTGGAAGGCGGCACCGAAAATGCCGCCTGGAAGCCGGTACTCGACCAGGCGACCGAACGTTACCTGGCCGACCTTGAAGGCCGCGGCCTGGCGGCCCGTGATGTTTTCGCAAGGGCCAAGGCGCTGAGCGCCAGCTGCGGTAGCTGAGCTCGCGTCGGGGCTGTGCCGGCGCCCGTTGGCGCGGTCCCGTTGTATTTGTTTCCTGGCGCGAGGTGCGTGATATGAAGTGGCTGATCAATGCGATCGATACACTGGCGCTGATCCTGTACCGGATCAGCGGCCTGCTGCTGGTCGTTATGATGCTGAGCGTGGTGGCGGATGTCGCTGCGCGCAGCCTGTTTGCCGTGACGGAAGGTTCGGTGGATCTGACCTTTGTGGGCGGTATCGAAGTGGTGAAATACGGTTTGCTGTTCGCCATGCTGTTTGCCTTTCCCCATGCCGTCGACAAGGGGCAAATCGTGGTGGATCTGTTCACTCATAAGCTGCCGGCATCTCAGCTGCGCTGGTTCGACGGTTTCTACACCCTGTGTTTTGGCATTTTTGGTGCCCTGCTGTGCTGGCGTTTCTTCGAAGCCGCCGAGGCCTCCCGCATGAGCGGCGAGCTGACACAGGATCTGCTGATACCGCTGGCGCCCATGTACCTGGTGTCGGCTCTGGCTCTCGCCGTGCTGGCGCTGCGCGGTTTCAGCTGCGGTATTCTTGAGTTAATGGGCAGGAAGGAAGTGAAGTCATGAGTGCGCCTCTTATTGGACTGATCTGCATGGGCCTGATGCTGGTCATGATCGCGCTGCGCTGCCCCATCGCCCTGGCCATGGCGGCCACCGGCGTGATCGGTTTTGGCACCATCGTCGCGTTTGACCCGGCCTTCGCCATTCTGGAGGCTGGCCCCTTTGAAACCCTGAGCAACTACAGCTTCAGCCCGATCCCGATGTTCCTGCTGATGGGGGTACTGGCTTCCCACGCCAACATGTCCAGCGAGCTGTTCAACGCAGCGCGCTCGCTGTTCGGCGGCTGGCGCGGCGGCATGGCGCTGGCGGCGGTATCGGCCTGCGGTACCTTTTCAGCGATCTCCGGTTCCTCGGTGGCGACAGCGGCCAGCATGTCGCGGGTGGCGCTGCCGGAGATGCGCAAGCACGGCTATGCCGACTCCCTGGCCACCGGCACCTTGGCGGCGGGCGGCACCTTAGGCATTATGATTCCGCCGAGCATCGCGCTGCTGCTCTATGCACTGATTACCGAGCAGTCGGTGGGTGACATGTTCATTGCCGGTCTCGTACCGGGCATTCTGGGGCTGCTGCTGTACTGCGCCACCATTGCCCTGCTGGTGCATTTTTACCCGCAGCTGGCCCGGGCCGGTGAGCCGACCACCCTGAGACAGAAGATTGTCGGCATGTGGGGTTTTGTTCCTTTCATGTTCGTGTTCGCCATCATTATTGGCGGCATTTACAGCGGCATCTTTACGCCAACGGAAGCGGCGGCCATCGGCGCCTTCGCGACCCTGCTGGTGGCGCTGTACCGGGGCATGGGCTGGGCCGGTTTC
>JBFGZM010000497.1:0-2230 GCA_041586815.1 Marinobacterium sp.
CGGCGTGTTTTCCGGCATCTGCGCCGCGACGACCGGCACGGCAACGGGCGCGGCGGTGTCAGTTACATCTGGCTCGGCCACCGGTGTCTCAATCACCTCAGTCGCAGGTTCGACTGGCGTGTCGGCAGGAGCCTCTTCAATCAGGGCGGCGTCACTCGCCGCGTCTTCGACAACGGCCACCTCTGCTTGCGCAACATCGACAACCTCGGCCGAATCCAGCTCCGGCTCCGCCGGCTCAGGCGACGCCTCAACCTCATCCACCTCGACAGCCGCCGGCGCCTTGTCCTTGTCGCCGGACTTGTCGAACAGGGATTTGAATTTCTTGAACATCAACTGTCCTCAGATCTGCTAACAACGGGCGTCAATCGCCGGGTTATCCAGGCTTGTAAAAGCTTCAGGACCGGTCGTCGCCACGGATGTAAAAATATATTGCGAGCATTGCCACCGTAAACACGGCGCCGCCTGTATAGGTGACGATCGAGTAATCCCACCCATTCTCCACCAGCCACCTGAACAAAGCTTCCATCGGAGTGCTCCAAGCCCGGGAAAGGCTTAACTTTCGAGCGCAATATCTTATCATAGGCGCCACGCAAGTAATTAAGCCCCGCGCATAACGGTTGGCCTTTGTGTCGCACTCTCGACAGCTTGCCATTCAAGCCGGGCACATTCGCCGCAGGTACGCGCAAACGGAACCCCGTTGTCATGGCCAACGAACACAAGCCTCTGTTCAATCCCCTGTACCTCAAGGCACTGATCATCGTTCTGCCGGTACTGATCATTTTGCTGGCATCCCTTGGCCCCGAAGCCCCCCGGTATCCCGATATTCACCAGAGTCAGGCACAGCAGCTGTACTGGATTGAGCAGCCACAAAGCACCGACAATGAACTGCGCCTGCTGCTGCCCACCCCTCTGGCGCTGGAGCCACAACAGCGCATTGTGCAACAGACACTGGGAGCGCTGCTGCAGTGGCGCCTGCAACAGCCCGCCCTGCAATCCTTGCTGGCGCCAGCGCAGGAGGCCCGGGTTTCAACGCTGCCGGACCACCTGCAGATCAGCCTGCGCTGGCCCGCGGGGGAGCCCTTGCCAGCTCTGGACTCCGCACTGCAGGCACTGCAACAGAAACCGGAGCCCGATATCCTGGCCGGCACCCTTGCACGCATCCGTGCAAGGGCCTATCTCGACAGCCAGGATCCGGCACAGCGGCTGCTCAACCGGCTGCAACTGCAGTTGCAGCCAGACGATGTCATGCCAGTGACCCCCGCCACGGTACTGCAGCAATATCAGCAGCTGCTGAGACAGCCTCCCATGGTGATTCTGGCGGGCCCGGATTCAGCCCGGCTCGCCGGTCAGCTAATCGCCGCCGGGCCGGGCCAAACCGCTGCGGGGAAAACTGAACATGTCCAGCGTCCGGGGTCGTACAACGACACCCTGGGTTTACCTTCAGCGCCGTCACAACTTCAGCTGAACGATGCTCGCCTGCCCCCCATGTATCTGCTCGGCACCTCCACGCCAGGGCGCGATTCGGGCGACTATGCCACCGAGTTGCTGGCCATCAGCAGCCTGCAGCGCGCACTGGAGATACGCCCGATGGCAGCAGGGCATTACCGGCTGGTTTGGCAACGGTCCCGCAGCAGCGGCTATCGGGCCCTCATTCTGGACGGAAAACCATCTGCAATACCGGACACCTTCCAGGTGGATGCTGCACTGATAGAGGCAACACGCCAGCAGCTGCTACAGCGCTTGCGTGAACGACTGCAGACGCCCGAGGGCCAGCGGGACCAGCTTGCCAGCCTGGCATTCAACGGCCTCATCGGGCAGCGTCTGGACGGCGTGATTGACCAGCTGCAGCAGGCACCCGGGGATGACATTGGCCCAAGAATCGCGCACTATCTCGCCCCCGAAAAACAGATTCTTATTACCCTCAACGGACAGTGAAGCCGCCGCGTCCCCCAACCGCCGGGCAGCATCTGATCAGTCGCATTGAGCAGCGGCAGCATGTGTCCGGGGATGACATTGGCCCGAGAATCGCGCACTATCTCGCACTCCCTGGCCCCCTAGACCCAGATCTTTATCACCCTCAACGGACAGTGAAGCCGACGCATGCCCAAACCCACCAAGTCAAACCGGTCCGTGCGCGCAACGGAAACGGCCAGCGGCGAGCTGCGCATCATTGCCGGCACCTGGCGTGGACGCAAACTCAGGTTTCCCGCCCTGACCGGACTGCGCCCGA
>JBFGZM010000498.1:0-2205 GCA_041586815.1 Marinobacterium sp.
GGTGGGAATCCGATATTCCTCATTGGCCCAGGTGCCAAGGTCAATCAGCTTGCAGCGCTCGCTGCAGAACGGACGGAAGCTGTTTTCGGGGCTCCAGATACTGGGCTTGCCACACTGCGGGCACTTGATGGTCTTTGTCTTGCTGGTCATGAATCTCTCGGGTCTAGCGCCAGTTGCAGCAAGGTCTGGTGTAGCTGCAGTGTCGTGGCGCGCAGGGATTGAAGGTCGCCTGAATTGTCGATGATGCTGTCGGCTCTGGCAAGCCTGGATGTACGGTCGATTTGCGCCGCCATGATGCGTCTTACCTGATCCGTGCTGTTCTGATCACGCGCGATGGTGCGCTGCACTTGAGTCTCCTCGGGCACATCCACCACGATAACGTGATCCACCAGTTTATGCTGGTCCGTTTCCAGCAGCAGCGGTGATACCAGCAGAGCGTAGGCGGAGGTTGCGCTTTGCAGGGACGACAGGATCCGTGCGCGAATCAGCGGGTGCAGCAGGGCTTCAAGCCAGAGGCGGGCGTCGGGTGTCGCAAACACGATCTGACGGAGCCGGGCACGATCCAGTGTACCATCGGCGTGCAGTATATCGGCACCAAATTGCTGCTCGATCTGTCCCAGCGCAGGCTCGCCCGGAGCGACCACATCCCGCGCAACCTGGTCGGCATCAACGGCAGTAATTCCCTGCTCCTGCAACAACCGGGCGACAGCGCTTTTGCCGCTGCCAATACCGCCGGTCAGGCCTGCAACAAACATGAGTGATGTCTCCTGTCGAGTTCAGTGATCTCTGTGCAACGCCCCGACTAGAACGCGAACAGCTGCAGATAGGCGTCGGTGATCGGGCGTCCCCAGATAATGGCAATCCAGCCGGCGATGGCCAGGTAAGGGCCAAAGGGCAGGGGATTGGCGGCCTGGTGCTTGCGCAGCAGCACCAGTGTCATGGCCAGCACAATGCCCACCAGGGAGGATACCAGGATAATCAGGGGCAGCAGCTCTGCCCCGCACCAGGCACCGAGTGCCGCCAGCAACTTGAAATCACCATAACCCATGCCTTCCTTGCCGGTCAGGAGTTTGAACAGCCAGTAGATCGACCAGAGCGCGAGATAGCCGATAACCGCACCCCAGAGCGCAGACTCCAGCGTCGTAAAGAGGGTGAAGCTGTTGAGAATCAGGCCGAGCCATATCAGTGGCAAGGTGATGCGGTCCGGCAGTAGCTGGTGGTCGATATCAATAAAGGTCAGGGCGATCAGGGCCCAGCTCAGGGCGACCAGGCTCAGGCCCACAGGGTTGACACCAAAGTGCCAGATGACATAACTGCTGATCAGCGCGGTGAACAGTTCTACTACCGGATACCGTGCCGATATCGGTGCAGAGCAGGCCGAGCATTTGCCCATCAGTACCAGGTAGCTGATCAGCGGAATGTTCTCGTACCAGCGGATGCGATGCTGGCAGTGGGGGCAGCGGGATGCGGGGGTTGCCAGGTTGAACGCGGCCGTGTCGATGTCGTTCTGGCCGCCATCCGTCATAGTCTGCCATTCGCGCTCCATCATCAGGGGAAGGCGATGGATGACCACATTCAGAAAGCTGCCGACCAGCAGTGAAAGTACAAACGCCAGGGTTATCTCGATAAGGGGCAGTCCCTCGAAACTCGTTATATCCAACAACTCGATTTGCATAAAAGACTTCTGACGAGCCCCGGGACTGGCAATCAATACGGCCCCGGGGAGAGTTTCGGGTTCACAGTCAAGGTGGCGCTGCAGTGGCGTACCTTAACCGACAACGTTACCCAGCTGGAATATGGGCAGGTACATGGCGATAACCAGGCCGCCCACCAGGGTGCCCAGCACCACCATGATCATGGGTTCCATCAGGCTGGAGAGAGCATCTACGGCATCATCCACTTCACGCTCGTAGAATTCCGCGACCTTGTCGAGCATTGTTTCCAGGGAGCCGGCCTCTTCACCGATGCCGATCATCTGAATGGTCATGTTGGGGAAGATCCCGGTCATTTCTATTGCATTCTTCAGGGACTGGCCGGTGGAGACGCCGTTGCGGATCTGGATGATGGCGTTGCGATAGACCACGTTGCCTACGGCACCTGAGGCCGAGTCGAGGGCCTCGACCAGCGGTACACCGGCAGAAAAGGTGGTTGCCAGTGTGCGGGCAAAGCGGGCGATGGCAGCCTTGTGCAGTATTTTCCCCAGTA
>JBFGZM010000499.1:0-2192 GCA_041586815.1 Marinobacterium sp.
ACCGACGCGCTGTCGGAAATCCTGATCCGGCGCTAATGCTCGCCCCAGAGCGCACCGTGACGGGCATTGCCTTGATCGCTTGCTTTGGGCAAAATGAATGGAAGCCTGCCTGCATGAGTCGCGCTGAACGTGTCACAGGCTCGCGACCAGCTACCGGCGCAAGCCCCTCGGGAGGCCTTATGCGACAACTGATCCCCACCCGGACCCTCGCCAGCGTGCTAGGCATTGCAGCTCTGCTGTCTGGCCTTCCCGCCCAGGCAGCAGCGGCGCCCGACAACCTGCAGCCAGGACTCCAGGTCTGCTATATTGACGGCCTGATCCGCCATATCGACGAAATGGTGCGGCTCGAGGCCAGCAAGCCCTGCGAACCCGGTCCCAATCTTCGCCTGATCAACTCCAGTGTCGGCGGCGGCACCGTGCTGACCAGCAACCTGAACGATGGCGTCATGGCGCGAATCACGGGATTCATTCACCTGGATACCGCCGGTACCTATCTGTTCACGTTTGAGTCCAATGATGGCGTCAGGCTGGAAATCGATGGTCAGATGATCCTGGAAGACCCTGATGTGCACTCGGACCGCTACGCCGATTATGGTCGCATGGAGGTCACCGAACCCGGCTGGTATCCGCTCACCGTGCGCTATTTTGAGCGCAAGAACACCTCGACACTGCGTTTCTTCTGGCAACCGCCCGGCACCGAGGGCACCATGCCCAGAGTACCGGCCGAGGCTCTGGCCCATCGCGGCACCTGAAACGGCGCACGCTTTGGAAAAGGCATACTTGTGCCACAAGGTGCCTGCAACGATGGACGCCCCGCATGGATATGGGGCATGACAAAAGGACCTGTCACTATGCGAACTTCATCCCTCCTGCGAACCACTGCTGGGCAACTGCGGACCATTCTGCTTTCCAACGCCACCGCCAGGCCCAACTACCGGGTACTCGAAGACATTGAGAACACCGCCAAGGACCTTAAGAGCCTTTGTCCCTACGCGGCCGACAAGGCGCGACATATCAGCCAGTGCGCTCTTGCATTCTATAGCGATGCCCAGGACAACTCCGCCGACAAGACTGCACAGCACCGGCGCATGCTCGAGCTCGCCAACCAGATAGAACGAGCCGCGGCCGTGCACCAGCACAAGGGCAACTAAGGAGCCTGCGAACGAGTCCCTGTTGTTTTCTGAGGGTCTCAACGCGTGCAGATGCCAGGTGAAAAGTGCATCCCCGGCACGCTGGCTGTTATCCCGGCCAAACGCGGCAACAGTTGCCAGTAACAGGGCTTGCCCGCAGAAAACGCTCAGCCCAGGCGCCCTGATTCCTGAAAACAGTCATACAATGGATATATCCGGGATCGAAGATCGACCCGTCCATATCCGGGGGGTGGCAGGATGAGCACCAGGCACCGAACCTCAACCAAATCATATTGCAACGGGTGTCGCCGTGGGTGAATTGCTCGGCGCCATCGAACAGGTGACCGGACCACTGACGCTGATCGCCTTTCTGGCGGTCGTGCTGCTGGCGCTGTTTCGCCGCTCGGTCAAGGACGAGCGAGGCCTCGAATACCTCTATAAACTGATGAGCGCCAAACTCACGCGCAAGGATTTTTATGCCCTGGCGATGCGTGCACTCAACCTGAGCTTTGCCGCCTGTATCCTGATTTTTACGCTCGGCGTAGGGGGCTTCGTCATGATCAAGCTGAACGAGGGCAGCCCGCCCGCTTCCCAACCCCTGGTATCGGGAAACAGAGTATCCGGTGACGTGGTCGCGATCGGCTCGGGCAATCCCGTGGTGGCGACCGGCGGCAGTCAGATTACCTTGGGCGGACCTGCTTCTGCTCCGTCGGCGATACCCCAAACAGGCGAGCAGCACTCGCTAATAATCCAGCGTGAGCGCGGCAACATCATCCTCTCCGGCGACGGCAGCGAAAGCATCCGCGTGCCCAATAGCGGCACGCGGGTCGACGGCGAGCAACGCCTAAGTGACGCTTACCGAATTGACATCCAGCCGGGACACCGAAGCACACAGGCACTGCGTGATCTGTACGCGCTGCAGCCCCTTGCAAGCACCGCGTCAATGGACGAAAACGAAGAATACTTCTTTCCCGCGGATCGGGCGGGGCTATTTGGCTTTACCGTCCCCTGGATCGTCGGCGAAGCGAATTTTACCCGCTACCCCTTTTCTCCCATGTCCGC
>JBFGZM010000500.1:0-2189 GCA_041586815.1 Marinobacterium sp.
GCTCTGCTCATGCCAGATCACCTTGGGGTCACGGAAATCCCGGAAACCCGGGGGCGCAATAACGGGGTTGCCGGCGTATTTCTGCCAGCTGCGGCCCCTGTCGCTGCTGTACGCGACGCACTGCTCCTGAACATAATCATTAGGCGCATCGGACAGCACCCGATGAGCGGTGTAGAAGGCAATCAGACCCGGCTGGCCGCCAAAGAGTCCGCTGCAATCACTGGCATCGACAATGGCGCTGCCGGAAAAGCACATGCCGTTTTCATCCGGCAGCAGTGCCGCGTCCAGATGCGTCCAGTGTACAAGATCCGTGCTTACGGCATGGCCCCAGTGCATCGGCCCCCAGACCAGTGCATCGGGATAATACTGGTAGAAAAGGTGATATTCGCCTTCAAAAAAGACCAGACCGTTCGGGTCGTTCATCCAGCCGTTAGGCGGTGTAAAGTGAAATGCCGGCCGCACGGGCGCGCCTTGCGCCAAAGTATTTTCAAGAGACATACGCTATTCCATTTCTGTGCTGTAACCCGGCACCCTTCGCACAGACTGCCAGGGGAATCTAATTGACTGCGGATAAGGCCAGTGAGATCAACCGGCCATCGACAGCATTTTTTCTGCGGTTTTTAGCTCCCGGGCGTCCTTGCGAAGGCCTATGCTCTTGCCGGCATCATTGAACAGGTGACAGAAGCTGCGATTGAAACTGATCTCTCGCTTATCCCTGGCAACGATATCGCTCAGACCACCCACCAGCAGCGTCATGCTTATATCGCCCGCATAGTCGGCATATACAAAGGTGGAGCCGCCCAGGTGCTCGACAACATCGACATCGACACAGATGGCAACCTCCCCGCTGGCATCTTCCAGTACATGCTCAGGGCGGATACCGAGCTTCAGCTTGTCACCTGCCGTGACAGTGGCAGTATTGGCAGGCATGTCAGTTTCACGGCCGCAGGGGAGCCTCAATCGCAGCCTGTCCGCGGTGACATCCATGACATCGCAGTTAATGAAATTCATCTGCGGCGACCCAATAAAGCCGGCCACAAAGTCATTGGCTGGATTCAGGTAGAGCTCCAGCGGGCTGCCGACCTGTTCGACATTGCCGCTGCGCAACACCACTATCTTGTCCGCCAGCGTCATGGCCTCGGTCTGGTCGTGGGTCACGTAGATCATGGTATTGCGCAGTTCGCCGTGCAGCTTGGCAATCTCGACCCGCATTTTTACGCGCAGCTCGGCATCCAGGTTCGATAGCGGCTCATCGAACAGGAACACCTTGGGATTGCGGACGATGGTGCGTCCGATCGCGACGCGCTGTCGCTGACCACCCGACAACGCCTTGGGTTTGCGCTCCAGCAGGGGCTCCAGCTGCAGGATGCGGGCGGCATCATCCACGCGCCGCCTAATCTCGTCCTTGCTGATCTTGGCCATCTTCAGCCCAAAGCCCATGTTTTCCCGCACCGTCATATGCGGATAGAGTGCATAGGACTGGAACACCATGGCAACACCGCGCTTGGACGCCGGCACCCGGGTGACACAGTCACCGTCTATATGAATGTCGCCCTCGGTAATGGTCTCCAGCCCCGCAATCATGCGCAGCAGCGTCGATTTACCGCAGCCCGAGGGGCCAACAAACACCACAAACTCGCCGTCCTTTATATCCAGATCAATGCCATGAATGGTTTCAATATCGCCATAACGCTTGATCACCTGGGTAAGTTTTAAATCTGCCATGTTATTTTTCTCCTGCCATCCGGGCGCGGCTATGCCCGCCGGATGGCCTGCAATATTCGAACTCGGAAATGTGGTTTATCTAGCGATGCTCATCTCAGCCCTTGATACCGGCGCCCGCCAGACTGGTAACAAATTTCTTCTGGAACATCAGGAATACCGCCAGCACCGGCAGCGTGACGAGGGAGGCATAGGCCATGATCTCGCCCCAGCTGGACTGGCGCCCGAAGAAAATCTGGATACCCGGCATCAATGGTCGTGCGTCTTCGCCCTGCACTGCCATAATCGGCCAGATGTACTGGTTCCACATCAACAGGAAGTGCAGTATTGCAACCGTCGCAAATACCGGCCCGGACATGGGCAGGATAATATGGCGGTAGACTTGGAACGGCGTGGCGCCATCCAGCTCGGCCGCTTCATCGAAGTCCTTCGGGATATCCCGGAAGAACTGATAGAACAGGAAAATA
>JBFGZM010000501.1:0-2179 GCA_041586815.1 Marinobacterium sp.
CATCGCTCCCCTGCTGGAGGCCTATCAGGCGCAGCATCCGTCGGTGCGCCTGCTGTACCGGGAGTTTGGCACCCGGGAGCTATATCACCATTTTCTTGCAAACTTGCCGCGTACGCCGGATCTGGTCATGAGCTCGGCCATGGACCTGCAGTTCAAGCTGGTCAACGATGGGTATGCCCAGGCCTACAGCTCGGCGCAGACCCAGGCGCTGCCGGACTGGGCACGCTGGCGCAACGAGATCTTTGGCATTACCTATGAGCCGGCGGTCATGGTGATCAACAGCGGCTTTCTGGATAACGAAACGTTGCCCAGCAGTCGCGCCGAACTGATTGATCTGATACGGCGCAAGGGCGACCAGGTGCGCGGTCGCATCGGCACCTTCGACATTGAAAAGGTGGGTATCGGCTATCTGGTCTGGTCACACGACAATCTGCGCACCGCCAGCAACGGCCGGCTGCTGGAATCCTTCAGCCTGCATGATGCGCAGCTGTTCCAGAGCAGTGCCGCCATGCTGCGGCAGCTGGCCCGGGGCCAGATCGTTATCGCCTACAACGTGCTGGGCTCCTATGCCCACGCCTGGGCGCGGCAATACCCGGTACTGAGCGTGATTCGCCCGAGCGACTACACCACCGTGATCATGCGCAGCGCCTTCATCCCCAGGGCGGCTACCAACACCACGGATGCGCGGCGCTTCCTTGATTTCATGTTGTCGTTGCGGGGCCAGCAGATCCTGGCGGACGAGTCGAGCCTCTACCCCATCCGCGAAGAAGTCTCCGGCGAAACAAGCGCCCAGGGTCTGCGTCTGTCCAGCAGCAGCCCGCTGCGACCGATCCCCCTGGGTGTCTCCCTGCTGGTGCAGACCGATGCGATGAAACGCAGCCTCATCCTGGACGAGTGGCGCAGTGCTTTTGGTACAGAACCGCAGCCATAATGCAGGCTCAATAGTCCTGCAGCGGGCGGCCATCGAAATCCGTTACCCGCTGCACGGTTGCGTTACTGTCGAGAATGAAGACCTGATCGAGCGGCACATAGTGACCAAGGCCGTTTTTTGCCTGGAACCTGAGCCTGACCCGATATTCCTTCCAGGAGCTGAAATCCTGCTGGTTGAACTGCACCACCTTCAGCACCGGGCCCCATTTGATGACCTCAAGCGAGTCGGGGTTGTAAAGGTTCGTGGCCAGGTAGGTGGCGATCTGCTGCACCGAGGCATCGGCGGGGCTGTTGCTCACCGGATCGAAGGTGCTGCCAGGCTCCACGTCAAAGGTGAGCCCCTGTTCCATCCTGTGAATCAGGTCCTCCACCCGGTGGTCGACTTCGGACACTGACGCTGGCCCGGGCTGCACCGCCGTTTCCCGCTCGACCGCCAACGCTGATCGGCGATAGACCTGGCCGGCAAGCTTGTTCATGAGCCTGCTGTAGGCATCCTGAGGTGCTTGAGCCGCTTCGGCCTTTTTCCGTTTTTCCTCTGCTTCCTCTGCAAGGCGCTGCGCGCGCTCCTCGGCTGAAAGCCGATGTTCGATCTGCCTTTCTTGCGTCGGGCAGGGTGTGCCGGAAAAGCTGAGTCGGCCATCGGGCCCCTTGCATTTATAGATGCCGGCCTGTGCCTGAAAGGCCAGCAGCATCAGGACTAGGACGAGGCTACAGCGATGCATGAAAAACTCCTGCTGTATGAATACCCAACAGTGTAGATCCCATGGCGTTTCTGCGACCACTGTGTTGCCGCGAGCTTTTGTTTGAAAATGCTTGTGTAAGGTATCTCGATTATCTGAGCTGCTGCACAGGCCGTTTCGAAAGGTTCACTGCGCCCCGCTCAGGGCGCTCTCGCTTCCTCGGGAGCCTTGTTGGCCTCGGCTACCATTTCGTTGTGCATCAGATCGCGCTGCAACAATTGAAATCTGGTTTGCCGCGCTGATTGCTAGCATGGGCTTCATCCCGTCTCCGCCGGCAGCCGACAGAGTGCTTGCACGATGCGGCTTTGGATCTAGCTTTCTTTCCCCATCAGGAGCCTGTTATGAGTGCCAATTTTCTGAGTAAGCTGACCGGGTCTTTTTCCCAGCCGTCGGCGGAGAATCCAACCGTGGCGATGGTGGAGGCGGCGTACCGCCACCATGGGCTGGACTGGCGTTACATCAATTGCGAGGTGGCGCCAGAGGATCTGGGTGCGGCGGTGCGCGGTGCC
>JBFGZM010000502.1:0-2162 GCA_041586815.1 Marinobacterium sp.
GATGGCGACAAGTCCCGTTACCTGGGCAAGGGTGTACTCAAGGCCGTTGCCGCCATCAATGGTCCGATCCGCGAGGCCCTGCTGGGTCAGGATCCCACCGACCAGCGCGCCCTGGACAACATCATGCTGGCGCTGGACGGCACCGAGAACAAATCCAAGTTTGGCGCCAACGCCATTCTGGCCGTGTCCCTGGCGGCCGCCAAGGCTGCTGCCACTGTGAAAGGCCTGCCGCTGTACGCTCACATCGCTGAACTGAATGGCACCGCCGGTCAGTACTCCATGCCCCTGCCGATGATGAATATCCTCAACGGCGGCGAACATGCCGACAACAACGTCGATATTCAGGAGTTCATGGTGCAGCCGGTGAGCAGCCCGAGCTTCGCCGAAGCCCTGCGTTGCGGCGCCGAGATCTTCCACGCCCTGAAAGCCGTGCTCAAGGCCCGCGGCCTGAACACCGCTGTCGGTGACGAAGGCGGTTTCGCGCCAAACCTGGGGTCCAACGAGGAAGCCCTGGTGGTGATCCAGGAAGCGGTCTCCAATGCCGGTTACACCCTGGGCAAGGATGTCACCCTGGCGCTGGATTGCGCGGCCTCCGAGTTCTACAAGAACGGCGAGTACAACCTGGCCGGTGAAGGCAAGGTGTTCAACTCCGAGGGTTTCAGTGACTACCTGGCACAGCTGTCCGAAACCTACCCGATCGTCTCCATCGAAGACGGCCTGGACGAGTCCGACTGGGCGGGCTGGGCCTACCTGACCCGCCAGATCGGCGACAAGGTGCAGCTGGTGGGCGACGATCTGTTCGTCACCAACACCAGGATCCTGCAGGAAGGCATCGACAAGAACATCGGCAACTCCATCCTGATCAAGTTCAACCAGATCGGTTCGCTGTCCGAAACCCTGGATGCGATCAAGATGGCCAAGGATGCCGGCTACACCGTGGTGATTTCACACCGTTCCGGTGAAACCGAAGACACCACCATCGCCGATCTCGCCGTGGGTACCGCCGCCGGCCAGATCAAGACCGGTTCCCTGTGCCGTTCGGATCGTGTCTCCAAGTACAACCGTCTGCTGCGCATCGAGGAAGAACTCGCAGGCGCCGCGCCGTACAAGGGCCTGACGGAAATCAAGGGTCAGGCGTAAGCCTGCACCTCTGCGGCTCAAGGGCAACACCATCGGTCACCGCCCGGCACCATGTCGGGCGTTATTGGCAGTATCCTTGCCTGCCTTTAAATTGACCCACTTAAATTCACCTAATATGGATTGACCAAAAGCGTCAATCCAGCCACGGTTGACGGCTGCAATGCAGCGCACGGACGCTACCCACTTTTACCGGGGCCCATTACCGGCCCCTGCCCTGGAGGGCACTGACGATGACCACGACCCTGTCCCAGCTTTTTCCGGCCGAATCCGAAATCCCCGAAGCCTATCGACTCGAAGAGACGATTACGCAGCGCGACTATCTCGTCAATGGTGAGCTTGTCCAGTGGGACGGCGACCTGGCACCGGTGATGAGCCCGGTCTTCCTGCGTCAGCCGGACGGCAGCCTGCAGCAGGCCATCCTTGGCAGTACGCCGCTGCTGGACAAGCATGCAGCCATGCAGGCCCTTGATGCCGCAGTCGCGGCCTACGACCTGGGCCAGGGCGTCTGGCCCACCATGACCGTTTCCGATCGCATCCGGCACGTGGAGGCCTTCCTCGAGAAAATGAAGCTGCAGCGGGACGTCGTGGTGCGCCTGCTAATGTGGGAAATCGGCAAGAACCTGGCGGACTCACAGAAGGAATTCGACCGCACCTGCGACTATATGGTCGATACCATCAATGCCCTCAAGGCACTGGATCGCCGCTCCAGCCGCTTCGAAAACGAACAGGGGACCCTGGGCCAGATCCGCCGTGTACCGCTGGGCGTGTCCCTGTGCATGGGGCCCTACAACTACCCCCTGAACGAGACTTTCACCACCCTGATTCCGGCCCTGATCATGGGCAACACCGTGGTGTTCAAACCGGCCAAGTTCGGCGTGCTACTGATCCGGCCGCTGCTCGAGGCCTTCCGCGACAGCTTCCCGCCCGGCGTGATCAACATCATCTACGGTCGCGGCCGTGAAACCGTGGGCGCGCTGATGGAATCCGGCAAGGTGGATGTGTTCGCCTTTATCGGCACCAAC
>JBFGZM010000503.1:0-2148 GCA_041586815.1 Marinobacterium sp.
AGATGACCTGAACTTGGCGACCTAAACGGCGCCAAGTCCTCAGGACACGGCGCCGTGCATGTGTGGCTTATTCGCGATGATCCTGCAATACCATTTCGGCACCTTTCTCTGCCACCATCATGGTCGGCGCATTGAGGTTGCCCGAGGTGATGTTGGGGAAGATCGAGGCATCAATCACACGCAGCCCGTCAATGCCGTGCACACGCAGGCGATTGTCTACCACGGCGGTTTCGCTGTCCGGTCCCATGGCACAGGAGCCGCACAGGTGATAGATGGAGCCGCCTTTTTCACGGAAGTATTGCAGCATGCTGGCCTCGTCGTGCACGCTGTCCGCGGGCAGCACCTCCTCTTCGGTGATGGCCTGTAGCGCTGGAGCCCCCATGATTTTGCGGATCAGCTTGTTGCCCTGAATCACTTCGTGAATATCCTTCTCGGTGGAAAGGTAATTCGGCTTGATCAGGGCAGCATCCTGCGCATTGTTCGACGCAATTTCGATCTGACCCTTGCTGCTGGGGCGGCATGAGTTGAACGCCACCAGAAACCCGGAATAGGGTTCCGGCATCATCTTGGCGTTTGGATCATTCGGGATCTGGTACGACATAGGGTTGAAGTACAGCTGAATGTTGGGCTGCGGCTCGTTGGTGTCACCCTTGAAGAAGCCGCCGGCCTGATTGACGCTCATGCTTAGCGGACCGGTTCGGTTGAGCAGGTACTGGATACCCGCTTTTGCCTGCCCCCAGTACGACAGAAACTCATCGTTGAGCGTTTTCATGTTGGCGCGGTAATAGTAGCTGACACAGAGATGATCCTGCAGGTTCTGGCCCACGGCGGGCAGGTGCCTGCGCACGGGAATCCGGTGCCTGTCCAGCAGAGCGCTGTCGCCGATACCGGATAACTGCAGCAGCTTGGGCGAGTCCACTGCGCCCGCCGCTAGGATGACTTCCCGGCGGGCACTCAGGCTTTCCACAGCGTCGCCGCTGCGCACCTCTACGGCGATCGCACGGTTGTTATCGTCCAGCAGCACCTTCTGCGCCATGCTGACCCGCCTGATATGCAGGTTCGGGCGCTTGAGCGCAGGTTTCAGATAGGCGGTATTGCTGGAATCGCGCTGACCATCGCGAATATTGGCCTCGTAGATGCCGGCCCCTTCGAACGATTCACCATTGAAGTCGTCATTCAGCTTGTAGCCCACTTGCTGTGCGCCCTTGAGGTAATGCTGGCAGATCGGGTGAGCGCCATCCTTCAGGGGGGTAATGCCGATCCGGCCCTTGCTGGAGTGATGTTCGGTATCACCTGCCGGGTGTTGCTCCAGCATCTTGAAGTAGGGCAGTACGTCCTTGTAGGACCAGCCGACATTGCCGGCCGCGGCCCAGTCATCGAAGTCCGCCGCCTGACCACGCACGTAGATCATGGCATTGATCGAGCCTGAGCCGCCCTGGACCTTGCCACGGGGGGCGTATAGCTTGCGCCCGGCCATGCCTTCATCTTCCTCGCTGTAATACATGTAGTTGTATTGCGGGTTGTAGTAGGTCTTGGCGAAGCCAACGGGAAGCTTGATCCAGGGTGAGCTGTCCTTGCCGCCTGCCTCCAGAAGCAGCACGCTGTGCTGCCCCGATTCGCTGAGACGGTCGGCCAGGATGCAGCCGGCAGAGCCGGCGCCTACGATAATAAAATCGTATTCCATACTTAGCGCTCCGGCTGTGTCTTCCAGTCTGTGGAAGACTGCTCTTTATAGTCGTAGGGTCTGGGGTCCATGCTCAGGTGCAGGGCCTTGCCGGTGTAGGGCGAGTGTGCTTTCACCACGTCCATGTTCAGCTCGATACCCAGTCCTGGCTTGTCGGATGGAATGATATAGCCATCTTTCCACTCGATTTTCTGTTGCAGCACCTCGGCATGGAATCCATCCCAGGTGCCGATGCTTTCCTGAATCAGGAAGTTCGGCGTGGCGGTAGCCAGCTGGATACTGGCGGCTGCGCCGACCGGACCGTTGTAGAGATGCGGCGCGATCTGGGCGTAGTACGCCTCGGCGATGCCGGCAATTTTCTTGGCCTCCAGGATGCCGCCGACGCGGCCCAGGTTCATCTGCAGGATAGAAGCTGCGCCGTTTTTCAGCAGGTCGTGGAACTCGTACTTGGTGGTCAGGCGCTC
>JBFGZM010000504.1:0-2129 GCA_041586815.1 Marinobacterium sp.
ACACTTACACCGCCCCGCAGGCCAAACGCTGACAGTCCCGGATCGCCAGCAGATCCTGGCGCAGCAACGCACGGGCAGCATCATCCAGCCGATTCAGATCGATCCAGGCATCGGGCGCCCGGCCCGCTGCCATGGCCTCCAGGTGCGACTGCAGCAGCAGCGCCTGCAGATGATTCAGCGCTTCGATCAGCCGCCGCGACCGTGTCGCAGTTAGTACGTTGCGGTCCGCCAGGGCTGCCAGCCGCCCCCGCGTATCCACCGCCGCCACCCCGTGCAACAGTGCCAGCAACCGCGCCGCACCCTGCAACACCAGCAATCCCTGCGCCTTGAGATTCAGCGCCCGGCCATGGGGCGCATCCCTGTCATTGCCGTGCAAGCGCTCGAAACGATCCAGCGCCACCGGTGTTTCGTGCAGCAGCGTCGCCATTTCGTGCAGAAACAGCCCGGCATGGGGCATCAGCGCCAGCGCGTCGGTACTGAGTGTTGCAGCCAGGCGGCCATCACCATACACGGGCGCGAAATCCAGCAGAATATTGGACAGCTGCACCCGCTTGACGATGCGTCCCGCCGTCCAGAGCTGCAGCTGTTGCTGCCATTCGCCGCTACGCTTGCGCCAGGATGGCCAGCGCGCCATCACATGTCCGTTGCACAGGGGAATGCCGTAGCCATCCAGGCGGGCCGTGAAGCGCTCCCCCAGGGACTGAAACCAGGTGTCGATGGCCATGTGGCGCGCATCCGGATAGTCCTCGATGATCATGGCGTTGTCCTGATCAGGCCCCAGCAGGCTTTCATGCCGCGCGCCGGAACCCAGCGTAAGCACACAGAAACCGCAGGGCGGTGCACCCCAGCCCTGCTGTGTCATTTGCGCCAGCGCATCGCGGATGGCACGCCGGTAGAGCCAGTCGTTGTGATCGCTCAGCAACTGGCTGACGCGCCATGGCGGCAGATCCAGTTGCAGCAGTGCCCGGGCAAGATTGGGCTGCCAGGCCTTGGTGTCCCGGGGCTCAGGGTCCGTACCAAGCCGTGCGAAGGCATCCTGCAACGGTGCCAGCACAGCGGGCCAGGCATGACAGTCCGGCCAGGCGTCGGCAGCAAAAAGCACACGCCAGGGGGACGCTTTTTGGATTTCAGGCATAACAGGGCTCCGCCAGCCAAGGCTCCTTGAGTATAAGTCGCCGAACGCGCAGACAGCCCAGGCGGGATACTTCTATGGATATAACCACAAAGCCTATTCCCGTGACCAAGTCGCGCCCCCAGTCTCGGCTATAACTAAAACGGCTGTGCCTCTGTCCATTAGCCAGCGACTTAACCTCCAACCCGCGAACCAAGGAGCCTCATTATGGCTGTTCGAATAGGTGACGAAGCGCCGGACTTCAGTGCCGACACCACCGAAGGCCCCCTGCAGTTTCATTCATGGATCGGCGACAGCTGGGCCATGCTGTTTTCTCACCCCAAGGACTTTACCCCTGTATGCACCACTGAGCTGGGCTACATGGCCAAGCTCAAGCCCGAGTTCGAGCGGCGCAACTGCAAGGTCATCGGCCTGAGTATTGATCCGGTCAGCGACCACCACGCCTGGATGGGCGATATCGAGGAAACCCAGGGCTGCGCCGTCAATTACCCGATGATTGGTGATCCAGACCTGCATGTCGCCAAGCTGTACGACATGATTCACCCGAACGCCAGCGGCGACAAGGCACGCACCGCCGCCGACAATGCCACCATTCGTTCGGTGTTTCTGATCGGGCCTGACAAGAAGGTCAAGGCCATGCTCACCTATCCCATGAGCACGGGCCGCAATTTCGATGAAGTGCTGCGGCTGCTCGACTCCTGCCAGCTGACTGCCAAACACAAGGTCGCCACGCCGGTGAACTGGAAACAGGGCGAAGACGTCATCATCGTGCCGGCCGTTTCAGACGCCGACGCCAGGGTCAAATTCCCCGATGGCTGGAAGGCCCCCAAGCCTTACCTGCGTATAGTACCGCAACCGAAATAGCGTTTTTATGCACCCGGCGGGTTGATACAGGGTGCGCAATGCGAACCCCAATTCTTCCCGCTGATGGCATCCCGCACGTCCACGCACCTGTGCCCATTCTTTCTGGAATAAAGAGTCTGTCCGCTGATGGGCG
>JBFGZM010000505.1:0-2129 GCA_041586815.1 Marinobacterium sp.
ACGGCAAGCTGTTCCGCTGTTTCCATGACATAGGACCACTGCAGCTCCGTGAAAGCCTTCATCTCCTCGGCATCACTCATCATCCCCTCGGGACCGGCCTTGTAGCGACCATTCTTGATCAGCATCAGGGCCGGATTGCGCTCGGTGTACTCTTCCTGGATCAGGTAGGCGAAAAATGACGACAGAATTGCCAGCTTGGTCTTGAGCGCCTTCTCGGTAATACGATATGGCAGCGCTGCGCCTTGCTCCCGCTTGCCGAGAAAGGGTCGCCACTGCGGGTTGGGCACTCGCTCATCCAGCTCCCTGGAAACGACGAACTGGGCCACATTGCGGTAGGCAATCAGTTCGGCTGGCGGATGCATGCAGTACTCGACATAACGGTTCATATGCTGGCGGCGCACCTCTGCCAGGGAGATTTTGGCCACATCAAAACACCACTGCAAAAAGGTGGTGAGTTCACTGCGGTAGGTCTTGTAATTGTTCTCGCTGTGACGCTGTTCCAGCAGCCATTCAAGTGCCAGCTCGTAGACAAATCCTGCATCGGGCACAGCCTCCAGCATCACCCGGGTTAGATACTGGTTAACGTGAGCATTGGCATCCTCCACGTAGGCTACACCATCGAACAACGGCATGGCGGGCGGCATCTCAATCATCACTAGCTCCGAACCTGAAACAAGGAAGTCTATTAAATCATATAGTTAACTCTATATTTTGAGAATTATTCTGATAATTTTCGGACCCGCACATTTTATCAGTTCACAAGCCCCCGTATCCGCTACCCGGGCCTGCCTGCGGTATTCGCCTATCAGTAACCGCTTGGCTGCGGGCATGCATTCAGATGAAAACAGGCAGCCGAAACGGTACTATCGGCTGCGATATTTTACGAGGCATTGCCTCTTCCTGCCGCGCCGCCTCAATAGAGGCACACCAGGGCCGGTGGCAGCACGCTTTCCATCCCGCCTGATGCAACGACAAGGATTTACACCGATGGCCCAGGAATCATTACTCAGGCATCGCCCGTTCATGCGCTTCTGGATCGGGCAAATGGCCTCGTCCTTCGCATTCCAGATGCTGCTGGTCGGACTGGGCTGGCAAATCTACAACCTGACCGACAGCGCACTGAGCCTGGGACTGGTCGGCCTTGCCCGCTACCTGCCGCAACTGGTGCTTACGCTTTACGCCGGGCATGTCGCGGACAACCACAACCGCCTGCAGATCATGATCGTCACCCGATCGCTCATGACCCTGACCATTGCGGTGCTAGCCGTGACCAGCGTTCTGGGCATCATCTCCCCTGCGATCATTTATGGCTGCTGCGTTGCGCTCGGCACCGCCCGGGCCTTCGAGATGCCGGCGACCCAGGCCATGGTTCCCAACATCGTCAGCGCCGACCTGCTCGCCCCTGCGCTTACCTGGACCGCATCCGGCCGCGAGGCGACCACGATCATAGGCCCAGCCCTGGGCGGCATCATCTATATCTTCGGTGCAGGCGCCCTCTATAGCACCAGTACCCTGTGCTGCCTGATATCCACGATTATTCTGGCAAACCTGAGGTACCGCCACCTGGCCCGTCAGAAACGCCCGGTTACGCTGGACTCCCTGCTGGGCGGTCTGAAGTTCACCTGGAAGAATCCGGTCATTTTTGGTTCCATTTCGCTGGACATGGTTGCCGTACTGCTGGGCAGCGTCACTGCACTGCTGCCGATTGTCGCGCGCGACATTCTGGAAACCGGCCCCTGGGGGCTGGGATTGCTGCGCAGTGCACCGGCAGTGGGCGCCGTTGCGATGTCCATTTACCTTGCCTGGCGGCCGGTCAAGCGTCGCGTCGGCGTAAAAATGTTCGCGGCGGTGGCCGTATTCGGCGTCATGACCATCATCTTCGGCCTGTCGGAAAGCCTCTGGCTGTCGATTGCGGCACTCCTGATCATGGGGGCTGCCGATATGGTCAGCGTCATCATCCGTTCAACGCTGGTACAGCTCGAAACGCCAGATGACATGCGCGGGCGCGTCAGCGCCGTCAATTCGATTTTTATCAGCACTTCAAACCAGCTGGGTGAATTCGAATCCGGCGTATTGGCGGCATGGCTCGGCGTCGTGCCGGCGATTATTGTCGGGGGTGTGGGTACTCT
>JBFGZM010000506.1:0-2109 GCA_041586815.1 Marinobacterium sp.
GCGGCGCGATCACAGATATCCACCTGTTCAAAGGCATAACGCTCACTGCGGGAAACCTCACCCAGGGAGTCCAGGTTGGCGGCGTAGGTCAGTTTGTCGACATTGACCACCTGATCCTGCGTGTCCTGCAGCAGATGGCGGATCACGGCCGAGCCGATAAAGCCTGCGCCGCCGGTAATCAGGATTTTCATCGACATGCTCCTGGCCAGGAGTAAGTTTGAATAACGCGAATCATGTTAGCCCTTTCCACAGCCGATGTTTTACCCGCTGTTCGTGGTGCTGTTGATGGTCAGTATCGAAACCTTAGGCCCCTTCGCGACGGGGCGTCGCTCTCACCACAACCGGTCCGACACAGGATTTGTGACCGAAGTGGGACAGGCTGCGCGCACAGGGCGAGAGCCTTTGGGCCTCAACCCAGAACGCCCCGGGCGAATAGCAGCAGTTGTGTATATTTATCATTGCGGATGACTTCCGCTATACGTTCCGGTTCCAAGTTAAGGTAGTCATGCACCAAGGCATTGCGCATGCCGACGACCCGGTTCCAGTCTGCACCGCTCTGGTCCAGCCCCAGCGACTGCAACTTGCTGAATGCCCGACGGGCATCACTGGGCACCTGCAGACCTCTGGCTTTAAGGCTTTGTTTGGCGATACCGATACAGGCCTCAATCAATAACTGCAGGTTTCGCTCTGCGGCACGATAGGCAATGGCAGGAAGCGGCCCCTGCCCACCCAGCATCTGCTTTATTTCAAGCAACTCCTCCGCCAGTTGCGCCAGGTGCTCGCGCATGGCATCACGGTAAGCCTCATCCAAAGCGGCGCTTGTGGTACTCATGGTCCAGCTCCCACATAGAGGTGACTCGATTCTCTTCACGCGCCAGCCGCAGGGCGTTTTTTACCAAGAGCGGCTTGCCGGTACTGATGATCGCGTAAGCCAGGGGCAGCGGTATATGGTTGATGTCGGCCACCGATAACCTATCGGTGGCCAGGCCCAGAGCATCAGCCCATTCCAGCGCCAGCATTTCAGGTTGCAAACGTTTGTCCCAGGCATCATCCGGAAAGTGGTTAAAGGCAACCGCAAGGTCGTAATCGCTGTCTGGCTGGTGATTGCCTTTGGCCCTTGAACCATAGAGCCAGAGCACATCCACAGCAGCAGTATCCAGAGCAAGTTTTTTCAGTTCATCCAGCATCGATTGGGCCTGTTAACCTGGTTACCGCTATTGTCGGGCACGCGGTGAGTCACTTGTTAAACCATCCGCCAGTCGCCTGTTCATTCCCCGATCGTTCCCCAAAAAGCACGCTACCGCCCCGGGATTGACCGTCAATTTCCCGAGAACGCGACCCAGCACCAGCACTGCCCGCAGGCAGGTTCAGGCCTGGCGGATGTTGGCCAGTGGCATCACCAGCCGCTGACGTTGTTGCATCAGGTTGAGCAGTATCACCACGCGCTCGGTGCCATCGTAGCACTCGAACAGCGCATCGAGTTCGGCAAAGGGACCGTCCGCAACACGCACTGGATCACCGGGTTTCAGTACGCTGACCGCCGGCTGTTTTTTCTCCCCGGCCACGCGCTTGCGCAGCTGATCAACAATGTTGTGAGCAACTGGCAGGGGGGCATCGTTGAAGGTCACCAGGCGGCTGACGCCGCGGGTGGAGCGGATCGGGCGCCAGTTGTCAGCCAGCGGATCCAGGTAAATGAACAGGTAACCGGGGAAGAGCGGCTCTGACAGCTCACAGCGCTTGCCGGCACGGATGCGCTCTACGGTCATGAAAGGCGCAAAGCAGTCGTACCCCTGGAACTCGAGATTCTCCAGCGCACGGGCGTCCTGCCGAGGCTTGGTTTGCAACAGATACCAGGCGCGCTGTACAGCCATTGCGCTCTCCGCGTTCAGATTCCGCTTTCGGCCACGCCGAACAGGCAGGAATCAGGTGTCGAGTGTGTGTCCGGCTTGAGTATGGATGGATTGACGGAGCTTATCCACCCTGTTGAATTACAGGCGTTTATCCACCTGATCCAGTGCCAGCATTCCTTTCACATCAAACAATACACTGTGTTCGAGGTCCCTGCACAGCCCCCGGATGCGTTCCGCTCCCATCTCCTGAAACTGGCGA
>JBFGZM010000507.1:0-2106 GCA_041586815.1 Marinobacterium sp.
CAATTGCGCAATTGTGGGAAAGATGCCTGTTTCGCGGTCCGTATGTTATCCTTCACGGCTATAGAAAAGCTTGCCGTCATGGGTGGCAAGCCCTGCAGATTGAAGTGGAGAAACCGATGGCACGCGGCGTAAATAAAGTAATTCTGGTAGGCAACCTGGGCGGCGATCCGGAGGTGCGTTACATGCCTTCCGGCAATGCGGTGACCAACGTGACGCTGGCGACCAGCGAAAGCTGGAAGGACAAGAACACCGGCCAGATGCAGGAACGCACCGAGTGGCACCGGGTGGTTTTTTTCAACAAACTGGCCGAGATCGCCGGTGAATACCTGCGCAAGGGCTCACAGGTCTACGTTGAGGGCGCGCTGCGCACCCGCAAGTGGCAGGACCAGAGCGGTCAGGACAAGTACACCACCGAGATCGTTGCCAGCGAAATGCAGATGCTCGGCGGCCGTGGTGGCGCCGGTGGTGCAGGCGGCGGCGACAGCTACAACCAGGACACCGGTGGCGGTTATTCCCAGGCGCCGCAGCCGCGTCAGCAGCGCCCGCAACAGGCGCCGCAGCAGAACTATCAGCAGCCCCAGGGTGGTCAGCCTGCACCGCAGGCCCGTCCGCAGCAGGCTGCGCAACAGCCGCAGCAGCCGGCGCCAGGTTTTGATGATTTCGACGACGATATCCCGTTCTGAAAATACCCCGGGTATTTTCGGGAGCTGCCATCGGGTGGCTTCTCAAGGATAAAGACAAGCCCCGCCCCTGCGGGGCTTGTCTGTTTTGGCCGCCAGCCAGCGTGCCTTTCGGTCCAGATCAGTCGTTTCGCGTCAGCATGGTGATTTTAAGTTGATTGAACGTTTAATTAAAATAGATTATGTTGGGCACATCGACATTCAATATGCTGGCGATGGATACATTCGGACGCAGCTTCCGGACAGTACCTGGCAACATCGCAGACTCCGGGAGAGCACATGACTCAGCAGACGTACGACTACATCATCATCGGTGCAGGTTCAGCCGGCTGCGTGCTGGCGAACCGCCTGACCGAGAACGGCAAGCACCAGGTGCTGCTGATTGAGGCCGGTGGCAGTGACAAGAGTATCTTTATCCAGATGCCCACTGCGCTGTCCTACCCGATGAACTCACCCAAATACAGCTGGCCGTTTGAATCCGAGCAGGAGCCCGGGATCGACAACCGTCGTCTGCATTGCCCGCGGGGCAAGGTGCTGGGGGGCTCGTCTTCCATCAACGGCATGGTGTATGTGCGCGGCCACGCCTGCGATTTCGACCAATGGGAAGAGCAGGGCGTGAAGGGCTGGGGCTATCAGCAGTGCCTGCCGTACTTCAAACGGGCCGAAACCTGGTCCGGCGGCGCCGATGACTATCGTGGTGGCAATGGCCCCCTGAATACCTGCAACGGTAACGACATGCGCCTCAATCCGCTGTATCAGACCTTTATCGATGCCGGCGTTGAGGCCGGCTATCCGGATACGTCGGATTACAACGGCTACCGCCAGGAAGGCTTTGGCCCCATGCACATGACCGTCAAGGATGGGGTGCGTGCATCGACCGCCAATGCCTATCTGCGCGATGCCCTGAAGCGGCCGAACCTGCACCTGGTCTCCAGGGCGGTTACGCACCGGGTGCTGCTGGAGGGCAAGCGCGCGGTCGGGGTGGAGTACAGTGTTGCAGGCAAACTGCGTACGGCCAGGGCGGCGAAGGAGGTTATCTCGTCTGCAGGCTCCGTGGGATCCCCGATGCTGCTGCAGCTGTCGGGCATTGGCCCCAAGGCTGTGCTGGAGCAGGCCGGCGTGGCGCTGCAGCACGAGCTGCCGGGGGTGGGCGAGAACCTGCAGGATCACCTGGAAGTCTATTTCCAGTACCGCTGCAAGCAGCCGATTTCACTTAACGGCAAGCTCGGCCTGATCAGCAAAGGCCTGATTGGCACCCGATGGATGATGTTCAAGAGCGGCCTTGGGGCGACCAACCATTTTGAATCCTGTGCCTTTATCCGTTCGCGCGCGGGATTGAAATGGCCCGATGTGCAGTACCACTTCCTGCCGGCGGCCATGCGCTACGACGGCCAGGCCGCCTTTGATGGCCATGGTTTCCAGGTGC
>JBFGZM010000508.1:0-2101 GCA_041586815.1 Marinobacterium sp.
TACCGTGGCTGGCAGATTCTGCCCAGCGTTTGTTACGACCTGCGCTTCCCGGTATTTCTGCGCAATCGCAGTGACTATGACCTGCTGCTTTGCGTGGCCAATTGGCCGGCGGCGCGCAGGCATCCCTGGCGGGTATTGCTGCAGGCCCGTGCCATTGAGAATCTCTGCTATGTGGCCGGCGTCAACCGGGTTGGGCAGGATGGCAAGGGTTTTGATTACAGCGGCGATTCCATGCTGGTGGACTTTAAGGGGCAGGCGCAGCTGGATCACCCCGCCGGTTCCCCCTTTGTAGAAACAACCATTTTGAGTGCCGCAGCACTGGCGAAATTTCGCCAGGCCTTTCCTGCCTGGCAGGATGCCGACGATTTCGAAATCAGGCTATAGCGCGCCACTGCGGGGAACTCCAACGGGTGCTTGAAAAGGTTTCACGAGCCGCGCTGCTGTTGGCGTTATACTGGGTTCACTCTGAACGCGTGTGATGCGGCCCGGGCTATGCTCGCCGCGCTGCGCAAGCAGTGGGGTTACAGAATACTTTGCCCTTAACTGGGCTTTTTGCCGGCATTGTTCCGGCTTGAAGGGGTATGCCGAAGGGCTGCCCCTTTCCTTATTCGGGTGCGTCTTCAGGGCCTGGGCCCGGGACGACGCAATGCGTCATTCAGGCTTCGTTCCCGCGCACAAATCCCTTACACTAGCGAGCCTGTCAGGCGGGCCCCAGCTCCGCTTGCCCACTCTTCAATTACAGGCCTGCAATGAGCAACAGTCACACCCAGAGTATCATTGATGCCGGTCGCTGGATCGACGCCCAGGGTTGGTGCCCGGCCACCGGCGGCAATTTTTCACTGCGCAGTAGCGATCAGAACGTGCTGATTACCGCCTCCGGGCGGCACAAGGGAAACCTGCTGGAGACCGACCTGCTGCAGGTTGACCTGGAAGGCAAGGCGCTGGACTCAACGCTCAAGCCGTCGGCGGAAACCCTGCTCCATACGCGCTTGTATCAGCTCGACGACCAGATTGGTGCTGTGCTGCATACCCATTCGGTCAGCGCGACTGTCCTGTCCCTGACGACGCCGGGTGACTGGCTGGGTATCGAGCAGTTCGAGATGCAAAAATCTCTCAGTGGCAACCACACCCACGATGCAGCCATTCGCATCGCCATCTTCGACAACACCCAGGACATGCAGGCGCTGGCCCAGAATGTTGCGCAGCGCTGGGAGCAGGGTGCGCTGTCCTGGGGCTTGCTGGTACGTGGCCACGGTCTCTATGCCTGGGGGCGTGACATGGCCGAAGCACGGCGTCACCTGGAAGGGCTGGAGTTTCTGTTTGCCTGTCAGCTGGAGCTCAAGCGCCTGGGCGTTCACCAAGGAGCTTTTGCATGACCATCAAGGCCATACTGACCGACATCGAAGGCACCACCACGGACATCGCCTTTGTACACCGGGTACTTTTTCCCTATGCCTATGAGCGTCTGGCAGAGTATCTGCGCAAGCATGAGAACGACAGCGCCGTGCAGACTATCCTGGCGCAGGCACGGGACGAACTGAAGCAGCCGGATGCGGGTCTGGATACGCTGATCGGCAGCTTTCGTCACTGGATTGAACAGGATCTCAAGATCACGTCGCTCAAGGCCTTGCAGGGCCTCATCTGGATGCACGGTTATGAGCAGGGCGACTTCAAGGGGCACCTGTACGAGGATGCGCACCGATTGCTGCAGCAATGGCACGCCGACGGGATCGCGCTCTATGTGTTTTCGTCAGGCTCCGTCAAGGCGCAGCAGCTGATCTTTGGCTACAGCGACTACGGGGATCTCAGGTCGCTGTTCAGTGGCTACTTCGACACCACCACGGGGCCCAAGCGTGAGGCGCCATCCTACGAGGCCATTGTCCAGAGCATCGGCTGTGCGGCTGATGAAGTACTGTTCCTGTCCGATATCACCCAGGAGCTGGATGCCGCCCGCAGGGCCGGGCTTCGCACCTGCCTGGTGGCCCGGGACGAGCAGCCGGTGGCGCCGCAGCATGCGGTTGTTTCCCGTTTTGACGATATTTCCCTGTAAACCGCGGTTGAGGATTTTTAGCATGAGTGCCATCACAGTTTACGCCGACGA
>JBFGZM010000509.1:0-2097 GCA_041586815.1 Marinobacterium sp.
GCGTCAACAAGGCTGAACTGTCGGGGTATTTCCGCAAGCCCGGACACAAGAACTACAAGGAATGCAGCGACGAAGTGCTGGAAGCCTTTCTCGATGGCTATATCGTATTCCGTCGTGGTCCCAAGGATGCTCCGGCAGAAGGCGGCGCGGAGTAACGTCGCGTTCTGGAAGACGGTGATGCAGGAGGGGTGCGGGAGCGCGGGATTTCGACGACGGAGTCGGGCAGGGTTTCCGCAACCTTTGCCCTCACCAAGCACAGCGTCAACTAGGCTGAACTGTCGGGTTAGTTCCGCAAGTCCACTACAAGCCCGTCAAGAGTACGGTGGCGGAAGGTGTCGGGGCTAAGCGCCCGTTTCCCTAGTTGTCGATCCAGACAACGCGCAGTGGTTCGCCGAAGTCGTCGTAGATGACTTGCTGGCGCGGTGTGCGCTGGCGGGTTTTCTGCGGAGGCGGCGGGGATTTCCTGCGCCGCGAATCGATGGCAACCAGAACCTCAGGCACCGCAGTGCGGCTCTGTTTGGGCTGGCCGATGGTGAACTGGTGCTTGTTGTAAGCGCCGTTGGCAAGGCCGCTGGCACCCTGTTCGACAGACGTAATCTGGCCACCCTTTTTCAGGAATTCGGCCATCTGCTGTTCCAGTTCGCGGCGCAGGTCGGATTTTGTCGGACGTTTAATCATCCGTCCATTGTGCCTGAAAACTGGACGAAAAGTAACCGCCAGAACAGCATGCACCGACGGTGCCAGAGGTCACTGTAGCTGCACTTCTTGGCCCTTCAGAACTCAGTTTTGCCGCCAGTTAACCTCTGTCATCAGCATGTAGCCCGCGCCATAGATGGTCTTGATTATGGCGGGGTTCTTTGGATCCGCCTCGATCTTCTTGCGAATGCGCGACATGCGCACATCGATACTGCGGTCAAACGGATCGGCCCGGTCGCCCAGCAGTTGTTCTCGCGACAGTATCTGCCGGGGCGCTCGAAGCAGGGTATTCAGCAGTTGTGCCTCGGCACTGCTGAGCACCTCCGAGTCACCGCGGGCATGGCTGAGGGTCAGGCTGGCGGGATCGAAGGTCCAGTCGCCAAAGGCCGCCCGGCGCGGGCGAGTGTCGGTGGCCGGGGTGTCGATCCGTTCGAGGCGGCGCAGCAGGCTGTTGGCGCGGGCGATCAGCTCCCGTGGCTCGAACGGTTTGGTGATGTAGTCGTCGGCGCCAAGCTCCAGCCCCATGACCCGGTCGGGGGTGCTGTTGCGGCCCGATAAAATCATGATACCCACACCCTGAAGTTCGCCCAGCTGGCGCACCAGCGCCATGCCGTCCATGTCGGGCAGGCCCAGATCTATGATGCACAGATCCGGCCGGCGCTGGCGAATGGCCTGGGCGGCCTGAGCACCGGTGCGAAAGATGCGGGTTTCAAAGCCGAAGCGCTCCAGCTCATCACTCACCAGGGTACAGATATCGGCTTCGTCATCGACGATGTAGATCAGTCGGTTCTGTTTCACGGTACTGCGTGTCCTTTCTTATTGTTCAGGGTGACTCGGTTGATCCGGCTGTCATCTGCAGGGGGTTGTCGAGCGCCTCGCGCCGCAATGCCGCCCGCAGGGCGTCCTGTTCAAACGGCTTGGACAGCATGGTGTAAAAATGGTCGCTGCCGTCGCCCGGATCCTGTTCATAGCTGTAGCCGCTCATCAGTACGATGCGGCTTTGCGGCGTGCGGTCATGGAGCTGGTGGGCCAGCTCAAAGCCGTTGAGGGAGCCCGGCATGATGATGTCGCAGACCATGCCGTGGAGACTGTCCAGAGAGTTGATCAGCAGGGAGGCTTCGTCGGCGCCAGAGGCTTCGATGACGTTATAGCCCAGCGCAATCAGTTGCTCGCGTACCACCTGGCGTACATCGGGATCATCTTCTACCAGCAGGATCAGTGTGCTGTGACCGTCGTTCTGGGTGTCATCGCGCTGCGCGATTTCCCTCTGCGGGCCTGTCAGCTGTGCAGGTGGCTGCGTTGAGGCCGGCAGCAGCAGCGAGATCACAGCGCCCTGTTCGAGTGCACTCTGAATCTGGATATAGCCCCTGGACTGTTTGACGAAGCCATACACCATGCTGA
>JBFGZM010000510.1:0-2067 GCA_041586815.1 Marinobacterium sp.
ATTGCAACCGTCGCAAATACCGGCCCGGACATGGGCAGGATAATATGGCGGTAGACTTGGAACGGCGTGGCGCCATCCAGCTCGGCCGCTTCATCGAAGTCCTTCGGGATATCCCGGAAGAACTGATAGAACAGGAAAATAAAGAACGAGTTGGCGACGAAGGGCAGCATCTGCACATGCAGGGTGTTCAGCCAGGAGCTTTTCAGCACCAGCATACCCTGCTCCCAGCCAATGGATGGCAGTTTTGACGCCAGCAACAGCAGCGGCACGACGATTGCCTCCAGCGGAATAATCATCAGGGCAATGACCACCGACAGCACCACTTTTTGACCGCTCCAGCTCATGCGCGACAGCGTGAACGCCAGCAGACTGTTAACGAACAGCCCCAGGATCACGGTACCGCCGGTGATGAACAGCGAGTTCCAGAAATAGAGACTGACGTTGCTCTTCTCAAACACATGACGGTAATTATCCAGCGACAGCTCGCCCACCGGCAAAATGGCACGGATGGAATACAGGTCAGCAAAAATCGCCTGCTCCGGTTTTAGCGACGAGAACAGCATAAACAGCAGCGGAAACAGAAAGACATAACCGACGCCCATCAGAATCAGGTACCAGCCCAGGGTTTTCAGATGCTTGACTGACATGTTATTTGTCCCCCTTGCTGTCAAACAGACGTTTCTGGAACAACGCGATACCCAGAATCACCAGGAAAAAGATCACGCTGATGGCTGAACCGTAGGCGATATCCTGCTCGCGGAAGCCCTTGGTCACGGCGTGGTACATCACGGTCGAGGTCGAGCCCTGGGGCCCTCCCTGGGTCATGACATCCACCTGGGTAAAGAGTCCGAACGCCTGAATCGTCGTACTGATCACCACGAACACCACCGTATTGCGCAGCCCGGGCAGCGTGATATGCCAGAACTTGCTCCAGGCCCCGGCCCCATCCAGATCGGCGGCCTCATAAAGATCCTGTGAAATCCCCTGCAAGCCGGCGAGAAAGATCAGCATCTGTACCCCCGCTGCCTGCCAGGCCGACATGATGACAATCGAGGGCATCGACCAGTCCGGATCCCCCAGCCAGTCGATCGGCCCGATCAGCCCAAAACTCATGGCCTGAAGATAATGGTTAAAGAGCCCGAGATCCTTGTGATACAGGAAGCTCCAGACAATGGACACCACCACAATCGAAGTCACCACCGGCGAGAAAAACACCGTACGAAACAGGAAAATCCCCCTCAGCTGACGGTTGATCAGCAAGGCCAGCGCCAGTGCCAGGCCGCACTGCAAGGGCACCACCAGTAAAACGAACACCAGGGTATTAATGAATGACTGGATAAAATGCGGATCCTTGGCCAGCACAATGTAGCGCTTTTCCCCAATATCCCAGCTGGTGAAGAGTTTGTAGTCTGCCATGGCCGGATCGCTGCGCAGCACCGTGCGCAAACGCGGGTAATCGACCTGGCCGTCGTCGCCACGCACAACCTGGCCGGCCTCATCGCGCACCGGCTCCTGCACCAGACCGCTGACATTCAGCAGACGGTCATAATTGCGCAGCCCCACCCAGCTGGTCTCATTGGGAGACAGCAGCCGCTGGTCGGTGAAGGACATGACCACTGCCATAAGAAAGGGAACAACCAGGAACATGAAAAGCCCCAGTAACGCCGGCGTACTCATAAGGAATACATAGCGGCGACGGGGTTTCTCGTCATTTTCCGGTTGCCGTGCCGCCAACACAGATGCCATCGGCCGCTCCTGTTTTAATACTGAGGTGTCTGCTTGCATGATTATAGGTCCCGCTGACTGGCTTAAGGCGCGACTGTGCCCTGCGGCCTCCAACGGGAGGCCGACATAACCGCACTACTAGCGCTTGGGAAGTTCAGTTAAGGGCTAGTTAAAGCCATAACCCTTGTTATCGGAGATGTTGCGCTCGATGGTATCGACAGCCTCGTCCAGGGAATCCAGAACGTCGGCACCGTCCTTGATATTTCGCGCCATGGTTTCGAACGTGCTGGAGATAATCGGGTACGCCGGTGTTGCCGGGCGCAGCCTGGCGTAGGCCGCCGA
>JBFGZM010000511.1:0-2052 GCA_041586815.1 Marinobacterium sp.
CCACTCGATGATTTTCTGGGGCCCGCCGGGTGTCGGTAAAACCACCCTTGCGCGGCTGATGGCTCGGCAGATCGATGCCCATTTTATTACCCTGTCGGCGGTGCTGTCGGGGGTCAAGGATATTCGTGCCGCGATAGACGAGGCGAGGGCCTACAAGTCTCAATCCGGGCGCAAAAGCATCCTTTTTGTGGACGAAGTGCACCGCTTTAACAAGTCTCAGCAGGATGCCTTCCTTCCCTACATCGAAGACGGTACCGTCATTTTTGTTGGCGCAACCACGGAAAACCCGTCGTTCGAACTTAATAACGCACTGCTGTCCCGAGCCCGTGTTTACCTGTTGCGCAGCCTGGAGGTGTCTGACCTGCTCGGTTTGCTGCACCACGCGCTGCAAGACAGTGAGCGTGGCCTGGGGCAGCGGCCCCTGGATGTGGCCGAGGGCGTTCTTGAGCAGATCGCTGCGGCAGCGGATGGTGATGCGCGCCGGGCCTTGAACCTGCTGGAGATTGCCACCGACCTGGCGCAGCCCGAGGGTGATGTCGAGCGTATTGATGCGTCGGTCATGACCGAAGTGCTCGGCGCCGGCGGACGACGGTTCGACAAGCAGGGTGATCTCTTTTACGACATGATTTCTGCGTTTCACAAGTCGGTACGCGGCTCGTCCCCTGATGGGGCGCTGTACTGGTATTGCCGTATGCTCGATGGCGGCTGTGATCCGCTGTATGTTGCGCGCAGGCTGGTTGCCATTGCCTCGGAAGATATCGGCAATGCCGATCCCAGAGCCATGCAGGTAGCGCTGTCCGCCTGGGATGCGTTTGAGCGCGTCGGCCCCTCTGAAGGTGAGCGCGCCATCGCCCAGGCCGCGATTTACTGCGCCTGTGCCCCCAAGAGCAATGCCGTGTATCGAGCCTTCAATCAGTGTCGTGCCGATGTTGCTGCTGATGCGAGTCTCGAGGTGCCGGTGCACCTGCGCAATGCACCGACCAGGCTGATGAAGGACCTGGGCTATGGCCAGGAGTACCGTTACGCCCACGATGAGGACGGTGCCTATGCTGCCGGCGAGGTATACCTGCCAGAGGCGATTGCACAGCGGCGGTATTACGAACCAAGCCGGCGGGGCCTGGAACAAAAAATTGCCGATAAACTGGAACATCTGGCAAGCCTTGATGCACAAAGCGCACGGCGGCGTTATGATCCGACATAATATCGCTGGGGCACCAGTTTACCGGCGTTGAGTGAGCAGGCTGCACCGGCGAGCTTTGAAGAAAAAGGACGATGAATGCTGCATCTGATAGCGATAGCCACGGGAGGCGCCGTTGGTGCGCTGGGGCGTTACTGGGTAAGTGGGCTGCTCAATAATGCCAATGGCCGCTTTCCGCTGGGAACCCTTGCGTGCAATGTGGCAGGCTCCCTGCTGATGGGCGTGCTCTTTGTGCTTGTACTGGAAAAGGCGCGCCTGAGTCCTGAGCTGCGTCCCCTGCTGATGGTGGGTTTCCTCGGCGCCTTTACCACCTTTTCCACCTTCGCGCTGGAATCGGTGGCGATGCTGCAGGCCGGGCATGTCATGTCCGCTTTAATCTATGTATCATTGAGCGTTATTCTGTGCCTTGCCGCGCTTTATGCCGGCATGTCGCTAACCCGCCTGTTGTGATTTGAAAGGTGCCTTGAGATCCCATGCTAGACCCTAAATACGTCCGCTCCAATCCAGAAGAAGTCGCCCAACTGCTGAAAAAAAAGGGCTTCGATTTCCCGGTCGAACGCTTCAGCGAACTGGAACAGCAGCGCAAGGAAGTGCAGGTCCTCACCGAGAATCTGCAAAGTGAACGTAACAGTCGCTCAAAGCAGATCGGCAAGGCGATGGCGGCGAAAGAAGATGTTGCCCCGCTAAAGGCCGAGGTGAAGGCGCTGGGCGATCAGCTGGATGCCGCCAAGATCCAGCTGACGCAGTTGCAGGAAGCGCTGGATGATCTGCTGCTGGGTGTGCCCAACCTGCCCGATGCCAGCGTTCCTGAAGGCCTGAGCGAAGACGACAACGTCGAAGTGCGTCGCTGGGGC
>JBFGZM010000512.1:0-2025 GCA_041586815.1 Marinobacterium sp.
CGCGCACGACCCGCGATGGCCAGCGGTGCGAAAAAGGCGCTTTCCAGGAAGATGTCACGGGTTTCAGGCGTCACGCTGCTGCTCTCGCCACCCATGATACCGGCCATGGCCAGCGGGCCCTGCTCATCGGTGATCAGCAATGTGCCGGCCTTGAGCTCAACGTCCTGACCATCCAGCAGAGTCAGCTTTTCGCCATCCCGGGCTTCACGCACCAGAATGCTGCCGCTGAGTTTGGCCAGATCGAAGGCGTGCATCGGCTGGCCGAGCTCCAGCAACACATAGTTGGTGACATCAACCACCGGGTCGATCGAGCGAATACCGGCACGGCGCAGTTTCTCGACCATCCACAGTGGCGACTGGGCCTGCGGATTGATGCGGCGAATAACGCGGCCAACATAACGCGGGCAGGCGTCCTTCGCGTCCAGCACGACAGCGAAAGCATCCTTGATCACCGGCTCAACCGGCGCAGGGTCGACAAAGGTCACTCCCACCTTGTTCAACACACCGACTTCACGGGCAAGGCCGGTAATACTCAGGCAATCACCGCGGTTGGGGGTCAGGTCAACATCGATGATCTTGTCGTTCAGCCCCAGGTAGTCACGCAGACAATGCCCCACCGGCGCATCGGCTGCCAGCTCCATGATGCCGCCATGATCCTGCGACAGACCCAGCTCGTCTTCGGCACACAGCATGCCGAAAGACTCAACCTGGCGCAGCTTGGCCTTCTTGATCTTGAAATCGCCGGGCAGTACCGCACCCACCTTGGCAAAGGAGGTTTTGAGCCCTGCGCGGGCATTCGGCGCACCGCACACCACCTGGTGCTGCTCGTGGCCGTCGGACACGACGCACACCTGCAGCTTGTCGGCATTGGGATGGGGTTCTGCGGTGAGAATTTCGCCCACAATCACACCTGAAAAGGCACCGGCAACCGGTACCACATCGTCCACTTCAAGCCCTGCCATGGTGATCTGCGCCACCAGGGCGTCGGTGTCGATCGCCGGGTTGACCAGTTCACGCAACCACTGTTCACTGAATTTCATTCTGCTGTCCTGCCAAATCTGTTAGCTATCGTTTCCACAGCGCGAGCGCGCTCGCACAGTCATCCAGGCCTGGCCGCAGCCAAGTCCGACAGGCTGCTAGTTAAACTGGCCGAGAAAACGCAGATCGTTTTCGAAGAAAAGGCGCAGGTCATTCACGCCATAGCGCAGCATGGCCAGGCGTTCGACGCCCATGCCAAATGCAAAGCCGGTGTATTCTTCGGGGTCGATACCCACGGAGGCAAAGACCTTGGGGTGCACCATGCCGCAACCCAGCACTTCAAGCCATTTGCCATCGCCGCGGTCGATATCGACTTCGATCGAGGGTTCGGTGAACGGGAAGTAGGACGGGCGGAAGCGCACCTTGACGTCTTCTTCGAAGAATTCGCGCAGGAACTGCTCCAGGGTACCCTTGAGGTCAGCAAAGCTGATGTTCTTGTCGACCAGCAGACCTTCAACCTGGTGAAACATAGGCGAATGGGTCTGGTCGTAATCGCAACGGTACACACGGCCCGGGCAGATAATGCGCACCGGCGGTTTCTGCTCTTCCAGGGTACGAATCTGCACCGGGGACGTATGGGTACGCAGCAGCGTGTGAGCATCGAAGTAGAAGGTGTCGTGCATCGCCCGCGCCGGGTGATGCGCCGGAATGTTGAGCGCCTCGAAGTTGTGGTAGTCATCTTCGATTTCAGGCCCTTCGGCCACGCTGTAACCGATATTGGCGAAGAAGGCTTCAATCCGCTCCAGCGTCTTGGTGACCGGGTGCAGCCCGCCCAGTTCCTGGCCACGGCCAGGCAGGGTCACATCGATGGTTTCTGCCGCGAGCTTCGCGTTCAGTGCCGCGCCTTCAAGGGAGTCCTTGCGAGCGTTCAGAACATCCTGCAACGCCTGCTTGGCTTCGTTGATGCGCGCACCTGCCTGCGGACGCTCTTCCGCGGACAGCTGCCCCAGCCCTTTCAGCAGCTGAGTAAGATGACCTTTCTTACCG
>JBFGZM010000513.1:0-2022 GCA_041586815.1 Marinobacterium sp.
AGCAGCTGATCAAACAGCGCCTGGGCACCGCGGCCAAGATCCACGGTAGCGTCGTCCAGCTCTGCGGTCAGTCCGGCCTTGAGCAACTCAAAGCGTGACAGCGACTCGGGCAGGGCATCCAGGCGGGACATCAGCTGCTGCAGCTGGTTATCGTCCACCATGACGTACCGGTCCAGCAGCCGCACGATGCCAGAAGAGCTGTGCAGCAGCTGGCGGAATTCGCTGATGGATACCCGCTGATCGCCAATGGCAATCTGCCAGTCGAACTGCAACAGCTGATCCAGGTTCAGATAGCTGACGGCCGCTTCGGTACCGCTGTCGGACAATGACAGACTGAGGCGGGGCTGGGCCAGGTCGCGCAGTGCCTTGGGCAGGATTACCTGGATACCCAGCATGCGCAGCGCAGGCAACGTCTGGCGAAAGATCGGGGTGAATTCTTCGAGGCTGAAATCAAGCTCGGTTAGGCGGCCCTGCTGTCGGTACAGCTGCTCGATTTGTGGCAGGTGGTCCGCCAGTACCGCAAGATCTGCCAGTACCTGCACCAGAGTGTGGGACAGTTCGGGTGTCGCCAGCAGGACATCCAGACGTTGCAGCTGTTTGCCCTGCTCGATGCGAATATCCACGCTCAGCCGATCCCGGGGGCGCTCTTCCACCTGCAGGTAGAGTCGATGGGGGCGAGCACCCATGGACAGGCGGCTCAACCAGTGGCGAATGACCCCGGGAGTTTCTGTGTTTTCAAAACGTTCAAACTGCTGTGGTTGTGCGGCGAAAAACAGCTGTTCGATGGGCGCGCAGGCGGCGGATGGTGCTGCGGCCCCATAGCCCTTTGCAATGAAGTATCCCAGTAGCAGCTGCAGGGCGGCCTGAATCTGGGTTTGCGCATCGGCGTGCAGCAGTTGAGCCTTGCGGCGCTGTTTGGACTTGTATTGCAGCAGCACCAAGTCCGGCGGGCACAGGGCATGCAGGGCGTGCGTCAGTGTCAGCACCGGCTCGCTGGTGGTTGCGGCATGCCAGTGGATCAGGGTGTCACCGCTGTTGTTGCCAAGCACGGCCGGGACATAGGCGCTCTTTTCGATCAGCTTGAGCGCCACGCGCAGCAGCAGGCGCCAGAGCAGCAGCGAATGGGACAGGTAGGGCTCCAGCCCCGGCGGCACGGCGTGCAAACGGTACAGCCAGTCCTCCAGTGTTGCATCGGAGCGGCTGTCCGACTCGTCACTGCCAGGGGTCTGCAGGAAATGGCCGTTTTCATCGATCACGAATGTCAGATCAGATATCTGATCCGCGGCCATCCAGAACTCTGCGGCTTCGGCGTCAAAGCGGGCAGCTGCGCGGACCGTACGTTTGTACTGCGTGGCCAGGGTGGTGCGAAAGTCCTTTGGATAAAACAGTGGCTTGGCGGGCAGCAGGGTCAGGATCTTGTCCTGCAGCGGTGGTATCGCGGTCAGATCGATAGCGTCAAAGGCTGCCTGTCCGGCAGGTTGCCAGTCTTGAATGACCGGTGTATCCCTCCAGAGGGCCAGTACCGTCGGCAATGCCTCCAGAGTTTCAAGGCGCACACCTGCCCGGGCTTCCAGGGCTGTTGCCAGATCCAGCCCGTGCAGCGTAAACACCAGGAAGGGGTTCTTGTCGATCTCATTGGCAATCAGGTAAATCACGGCGGCGATGTGCTTGCACGGCATGGCTTGGTCCGGGCAGGAGCAGTTGGCCCGGATATCATGCCAGCGCCTGGGAAACAGCCGTATATCGAGCGAGCGGGCAAGCTCCAGCACCTCGTGCGGCAATTGCCGGCTCAGCATCCGGGACAGAATCGCGGGGTCATCACAGACCGCCGTCAACAGCTGTTGGCTTTGCTCTTTCCCAAAGGCATCAAGGCTGATGGCGACTCGGTAGGGTGCGCGCAGGCTTCCCTGTATCCTGGCATCGACCCGATTGCCCCGGATCTCAATGCGCAGCACTGAGCCGTTACCGGCATAGCGCCGACCACGGGGCAGGCGATTGCTGTCATCAATACCATTGAAGGCG
>JBFGZM010000514.1:0-2011 GCA_041586815.1 Marinobacterium sp.
AGCAGTACATTACTGTCGTTGGCCAGCACCATGCCCACCAGCGCCACTACACCAATTGCGACGGCGATGGGGACGTTGATCAGCACCAGCGCCAGCAAACCTGCGAACAGCATCAGATAAGTCATGATCTTGCTCCAGCAGTCGCAATATTTTGTCCAGGGGACCTGAAGAGGTCAGGTTCCAGTCCCGCTTCCTCGGCATACTCTTCGAGCTCTGCCTGATCCGCGCTTCGGCCGACGGCCAGATCGTCCAGCGCCCGCGGCAGTGACAGCAGTTCGGCTGCAATAATCAAAAGCGCACCCAGGGGTATAACTGAGTGAGTCACCACCGTCGGTACCCAGGGCAGGCTGATCATCGAATCGCCGACAAAATACTCCATCACGATCCAGCCATAGCCCGCGACCAGCGCGAAGAATCCGATAATGACCAATTCGGACACCCAGAACACGGCCAGGCGCAACCGGCGACCCAGACTGTACAGCAGGCCGCTGAAGCCCAGCTGGGCACGCTTGATTGTGGCAGTAGCCGCGCCGTAATAGGTTATCCACACCAGCAGCACAGATGCCGCTTCGTCGTACCAGATCAGAGAAGCCCCCAGCTTGCGCATGATCACGCCATACACGATAACGAACACCATGGCGGCAAGCAGTACCACGGAGATACCCTCCAGCAGATGTTCGAGGCAGGTCGCCATTTTTCTTATCATCACCGTTCTCCTGAACGGAGGTGTCTCCACCCCCGTTGCTTTACGCCTTGTTTAAGACTCGTCTGCCAGTGACAACGCCTGATCCAGCAAGGCCTGGCCCTGGCTCACTTCAGCCGCAAACTGCTGGTATATCGGCGTGCTGGCGGAAACAAAGGCTGCCCGGTCCGGAGTATTCACCTGCATACCGGCCTCCGTCAAACGGGTGAGCAGTGCCGCTTCTTCCTGGTCAGCCAGGTCGTACATCCAGGGGCGGATTTCGTTGGCACCGGATTGGATCAGACTCTGTACGTCTGCCGGCAGCTTGTCCCAGGTGCGCTTGCCAGCAACCAGATACGACGGGGTATAGACATGATTGGTGAGTGACAGGTATTTCTGTACTTCCTGCAGCTTGGCCGCATAAATGTTGGTCAGCGGATTTTCCTGGCCGTCGATCACGCCGGTCTGCAGAGCGACAAAGACTTCAGAAAATGCCATGGGCGTCGGGTTGCCACCCCATTCGCGAAACATGCTCACGCGCCAGGTGCTGTTTGGCGTGCGCATCTTGACGCCGGACAGGTCCGCCGGCGTGTTGATCGGCCGTGCATTGTTACTCATCTGTCGAAAGCCGTTTTCCCACAGACTCAGCACCTTGTAGCCCTTGGCCTCAACCTTGGGCGCGATATGCGGCCAGAACACTTGCTGCTCGATCTGGCTCAGGTGAGCCCGGTCCTTCACCAGAAACGGCATATCCCAGAGTGCGAACTCGGGACTGACGGTGGGCATGGTGGAAGACGGCTGAGTAAAGGCCAGGGTGCCGAGCTTCAGTTTTTGCATCAGCTCCTTGTCTTTGCCCAGCTGGGCATCACCAAAGAACGAAATACTGTAATCCAGACCCGCCGCCTTAAACTTGGCATTGGTTACCTCGGTGAATTTTTCTGCTGTGCGGTATTGCAACGAGCCCTGGCTGGCGGAAATTCCGAAAATCAATTCTTCGGCCTGAACACTCAGCGAGCTTAGGCTCAGCGCGATTCCAGTAGCGAGCAAGGTCCTGCGTATTATTGTTGTAGTCATGTTTCCTACCTTTAAGCTATGAGTTATATAGATGTTGTCATCCCGGCGCGGATATTTCACCTTCCATCCTCACCGGGCCTAGCCTTCCTGGCAGGAGCACCAGGCTCCAGCATTCATCCCTTGGTATTTACCCCCTCCCCATGATGTGAGCCGTGGTGCTGTAAACGCTGTCCAGATGCCCGAGTACCGCCGCCTCGACGGATTCGGGATCCCGATCGCACAGTGCGCAGTAGATTGCCAGGTGTTCGCGATAGC
>JBFGZM010000515.1:0-2003 GCA_041586815.1 Marinobacterium sp.
GGGTTGCTGTTGCTGGTGGTTACACTGATGCAGGAGCTTGAGCGGCGGCGCTATGAAAGTGCCCTGTTGCAAACACTCGGTGCCACACCCGCCCAGAGCCGCCAGCTAGACCTGCTCGAACTGCTCTGGCTGGGCCTGATCTGCGGTGCCCTCGCCGCACTGGCCAGCGAAGCCATACTCTGGCTGATCCATGCCCGCGTGCTGCAGATACCGCTGACGCTGCATCCGCTGAACTGGCTGCTGCTACCGCCGCTGTCGGCGCTGCTTTTTACCGGCATCGGCGCGCTGATTCGCAAACCGCTGGATCAGGCGCGCTGTTTCAGCCTGCTGAAAGCATCCTGATGCCATTGGGCAGCGTTTAAAGACCGAGGAAAACGACCGGCTTGGCCTCTGCTTCCGCCAGCTCCAGCTTGGAGAAGCAGAGGAACAGCCGGTCGCCCTCGACTCTGCTGCCCAGATAACTCTTGACCGATGCAGCACGGTTATCGGCCAGGCTTTGCAGGCGCTTTTTCAGTTCGGCTTCGAGCCCCGCGGTATCCAGCGGCGCTTCCCGTGTGCTCTGTTCCTCGACCAGGGTCGACTGCAACACGACTCGATCACGCAGGACCGCCTGAGCGCAAAGGTTGAGCCGAAGGCCCTCACGCTCGTTGAGCATGGCCGTGATTTTATCGAGGTAATCGTGACTGCGCGGATCCAGCTCTGCAACACCAGGCGCAAACTCAACCGGAGCCAGCTCGATGGCGCTGCCCGTCTTGCTGGCATCGGCCGCCATCCCTGCAAGGGTAATCAGCGTCCCGTAGGGCTGCAGCGCGGAGGTCAGAAAACCCATCGCCGCAGATTTGAGTCCTTTCTCGGCAATAATGTTTATCACGCTCTGGTAACCGAAATCGGGGCTGTCCAGTGAGCCGCTGACCGGTACATCCAGCTCGATATTCTGGTCATCATCCTGCAGTAGCGCCAATGCCGTTTCCAGTGGCATTGCCAGCTGCTGGCTAAGCTCGGCACTCTGATCTGCATCGACGCGGTCAACCGCAACCCGGTTGAGGCGCACCTTGTTGGTGCCATCGATCTCGCGATCCGTCAGCGTGCCCTGCGCCTCGAGATACAGCTGACCACTGTTCAGATAATACCCGGTATAGCGAATACTGTAGGGACTCAGGGCTGGCAGTTCGACGCCCGACAACGTTGCCTGCCACTGACCATTGCGAACACCGCCGATCAGATTCACCGCACCATTCGCATCAAGCTCGGCGAACTGATTGATGGTTGCCTTGAGTTCGAAGGGACTGGGAGCCTTGTTCAGACTGCCGAAGTCCCGGGCCTGAAAGTGCTTGATATCAACATCCGCCGCAAAAGCCGGATCCGTGGAGCCGTCCTCGAACAGCACATGATTGCTGCCTTCAAGTGCGAGCCGGTCCAGTTGCCAGGCGATAGCACCGGTACTTGCGTTACTGTCCGAGCTGGCCGGACGAATCTCACCACCACCGGTGGCTGGCGAGGCACCGGACATTTCCTCCAGTACGGCCTGCAGCGCAGCGATGTCAGCAGGCTGCCCTTCACTGTCTAGCCGGATCCAGGTGCGACTGTCATTCAACAACAGGTCGGACAACAGCGCCTGCTGGCCATTTTGGTACTTCAGCCCACTCAACTGCGCCTGCCCCACGGTCGCAAGGGGGTTATCCCCCGCCCTGGCCAGGCTCAGCCCGTTCAGGCGCAATACCTCGAGCTCCAGATCCATCGACTCCTGCAGGCTCAGGGACTCCAGTTCCAGCGCGGCGAGAGCCAGCAGCGGGTAGTCCTGCTGAGCGGCGTCGACATTGACCGTCCTGGCACTGAGTGCAGGCACCTGCACCGCAAAGGTAACCCGATCCGCACTGCTGAGCTGCACCCTGCCGCTGATCGAGCCCAGCTGCGCATTCAGTCTCTGCGGCTGTGCGAAGGCCAGCGCAGTGGCACCGATTTCGCCCTCCATCGCAAGACTCTGCTGCTCCACGCGGGTTCCA
>JBFGZM010000516.1:0-1967 GCA_041586815.1 Marinobacterium sp.
ACGGGGAAGTGGATACTTATCTGTGCGGGCCGCCGCCGATGGTTGAAGCGGTCAAGCAGTGGCTGGATCAGCGGGCCATGGCTAACTGCCAGGTGTATTTCGAGAAGTTCTCCGCCAGCTGAGCCGTGCTGTTCCGGCTCAGGGCTTCGTTCTCGCTCAGTCGGGGACGGAGCTTAATTTTAACTATATATTTTAGCATTAAAATATTAGTGTATGAATAATTTAACCCAAAAGGAGATTCCCGCAGGCGTACCGCGAGGCTGACAGCCAGGGCGCGGTGCAGATTGCCGGGAGCAGAGGCTGATGAGAGACGAACTGTCGCTAAAAACCTGGTTTCGGATGCTGTCCAATACCGCCCTGATCGAGCAGGAGCTGCGCACCCTGCTGTTGAAGGAATTCAATGTCACCCTGCCGCAGTTCGACCTGCTGGCCGCGCTGCAGCATGCCGGCGGTACGGAAAAAATGTCGGCTCTGTCGCAGTGGATGAAGGTTTCCAACGGCAATATCACCGGGGTGGTGGACCGGCTGGAACGGGATGGGCTGGTGCAGCGCCAGGCACAGGCGGACGACAGGCGCGTCAAGCTGATCAGCCTGACCGCCCTGGGACGCGAAAGGTTTGAGCGCATGGCAGCCGTCCACAAGGCCTGGATTACCGAGGTGCTGGGAGGCCTGGGGGAGGACGATATGGGTGAGCTGCACCGCCAGCTGGTGCTGATGAGTCGGGTTCTGAAAGACAGAGCCCGCTATTAACCTGGCGATGAAACAGGTCGTCCCGCCCTGTTTCATCATCGCCCTTGAAAATCGGGCGGAATTTGTGAAATCCCTGGATTTTCAAGGGCTCGCATTGGCCGTTGGCCAATGGCGGCGCATCCTGCGCCACAGTATTAGACCGGTTCTACAGACATAAAATGCCACCGGTTTAATAACGTTTTCGAATTAACGCATACAGGACAACGCCATGGTTTTTCAGAAGGAAGAAGTCATTCGCTTCAGACATTGTGACCCCGCCGGGATCGTGTTCTACCCGCGCTATCTGGAGATCCTGAATGACACGGTGGAAGACTGGTTTCAAGCCATGGGATTTGCCTTTCGCGACATGCAGGCGCGCTTTGGTGCCGGTGTGCCGACCGTGAATCTCAATATCACCTTCTCAAAACCCTGCCGCCAGTCGGATCGGCTGACGCTGTCGCTTTCCTGTCTGCGAATTGGTGACAGTTCGTTTGACATCAGGGTCAGCGGCAGTTGTGAGGGCGCAGCCATTCTGGATGCACATCTGGTGCTGTGCTTTAGCGCCATTGGGGACAGGGTAGGCAAGGTCTCGATTCCGCCGCAGGTTCGCCAGCAGCTGCTGAAGTATCAACCTGCCCCGGCGGTGGCTCCTGCGGGCTGAGGCCTGCATATAGCAGACAGGCCGTTACCGGGTGCTGCGGTGGCGGGGAACCATAACAACAACGGAAGCGAAGACATGGATAGGGTAACTGAACTGCCGGATACGATATCCGTCAATCGTTTTTACCACGGACTGTTTAACGGCTGTGGCCTGCTGGCGGCGCTGATGTTTGCGCTGATGGCGCTACTGGTGTGCGCCGACATAGCGCTGCGCAACATGACCAGCTTCTCGATGCCCTGGACGGTGGAAGCCTCGGAATACCTGCTAATGACGGCCACCATGCTGGCGGCCCCCTGGCTGCTCTACTGCGGCGACCATATTCGTATCGACCTTGCGCTGCAGCTGATGTCCCCGCGCTGGCGCGCACTGTTCGAGCGCGGCCTCAGCCTGCTGGGCGCCATCATCTGCGCCGTACTGAGCTGGTATAGCCTGGAGGTCACACTGGATACGGCGCGCCAGGGCGGGCTGGTGTTCAAGGTACTGGTGTTTCCCCAGTGGTGGCTGAATCTGCCGATGATCGCGGGTTTTGTGCTGCTGACGGTGGAGTTTGTACGCCGCCTGCTTAACCCGGTATCGG
>JBFGZM010000517.1:0-1852 GCA_041586815.1 Marinobacterium sp.
CCCCCGGATATAACCGCAACAAGCACAGGGAACTCCCAGCGGGCTTTCCCTGTGTCGCCAATTGCGGTATATGTCTTTGTTTGTCAAACACAAGTGCCGTCAGATTTGCTAGGACATCATTGCAGGGAGCGCCAACGCGGCCATGACATCTTCCGATCACTCCGGCGCCCGACGCCATCACCGCAAAACGCATGCTTGCGCCCCAGCCAGCATCCGGCTGCTGCTTGCAGTCCTGTGCCTGGCCGTACTGCAGGGTTGCGCCGGAAACGGTGTTACCGAGCCTCCTGCAGTCATTGCTCAGCCAGCACAGCCGGGCACGGAACAGCAGACCATCAGCCAGCTCTACGAACTGCACCGGCAGTGGCGCGGTACGCCCTACCGCTATGGCGGCACCAGTCGCACGGGCATCGACTGCTCGGCCCTGATTCAGCATGGTTTTCGCCAGCACTTTAACCAGGAACTGCCCCGAACGACCGAGGGTCTGCTGGACGTGGGCGACACTATCTCCGCCGATGAGCTGCGCCCGGGAGACCTGGTGTTTTTCAGAACCGGCAGTGAAGGGCGCCACGCGGGTATCTATATCGAGAAAGGACGGTTCCTGCACGCATCCACCAGCCGGGGTGTAATAATTTCAGACATGAAAAACGCTTACTGGAAACGCCACTACTGGACTGCGCGCCGTATCGACCGGTCTGTCAGCAGCGATTCCTGAGACAGCGCTGCCCCGCTGCGCATAATGTTTTTCCAGCATTGCGCGGCTATGCAATAATGGCCGCCCTATTCCAGCAATCTGATTCCAAGGTCGGTTATCGTGAGCAACAAGATCATCGCATTTCAGGGTTTCAAGGGTGCCTATTCGCACCTGTCCTGCGTCCGTGTACATCCGGAAATGGAAGCCTTTGCCTGCGAGACCTTTAGCGAGGCGATGTTTATGGTAGAGCGCGGCGATGCTGACCTGGCCATGATTCCGCTGGAAAACTCCACCGCGGGAAGGGTCGAGGAAATCTACCGCCTGATGCCCAAAAGCAAGCTGCACATCATCGGCGAGCACTTTGAACCGGTGAACCACTGCCTGCTCGGCATTCCCGGCAGCCGTATCGAGGACATTACCGAAGCGGCCTCCCATCCCCAGGCACTGGCCCAGTGCGATACCCACCTCAAATCTCTCGGGATCGAGCCGATTGCGAGCCTGGACACCGCCGGCGCCGCCGCGGCGCTTGCCGCCGCCCCCAAAAGGCATCAGGCTGCCATTGCCTCCAGCCTCGCCGCCGAGCTTTATGGCCTGGATATCCTGCGGGAAAATTTCCAGGACAAGACCGGCAACACCACGCGCTTCCTGATTCTGTCCAAGGCCAGCCAGATGCCGGTGTTTGATCCTGCGGTCACCTTCATGACCTCCATCATGTTCGCCGTGCGCAACATGCCGGCGGCGCTGTACAAGGCACTCGGCGGCTTTGCCACCAACGGCGTCAACGCCATCAAGCTCGAAAGCTATATGGCGTCCGACACCATGCAGGCCACCAGCTTCCACCTGGATGTCGAAGGCCACCCGGACCAGCGCTCCATGCAATACGCACTGCAGGAACTGGATTTCTTCGCCAAGGACGTGCGCATCATGGGCACCTATCCCGCGCACCCGTTCCGCTACCGCAAGGACACCCTGGTCGAGTAGTGTTGGCTAACCCGGCAACGCATGGGCAGCCTCTCGGAGCCCGCGCACCCGTTCCGCTACCGCAAGGACACCCTGGTCGAATAGCTCACTCACGCAGTATGGCAGCTCAGCACCCAACAAAAAGCCCGAATTAGCCTTGTCTGGTTCGGGCTTTTTGCTGGGTGCTCATTCAGGGAAACA
>JBFGZM010000518.1:0-1824 GCA_041586815.1 Marinobacterium sp.
AAACTGGGTAATCTTGCCCGAATCCAGATCCAGCCTGGAAAAGCCAGCCGCCAAGCCCGCGAGATCGCCAAGCTTGCCACCACCAAAGCTCGAAACCAAACCACTCAATACCCCCATCAGCCCGCCACCACCTGATTCGGGGGCCGCACTCAATAGCCCCCCTGCATTGGGAATTACCGCCGAGAGCGCGGAAAAATCAGCCTCCGGGAGCTTGTTCTGTAACAGCTTCAGCAGCAGTCCACTGCCACCTTCTGCCTGCGCCTCGCTTACACCGGCCGTACTGACCAGCTGTTGTATCAGTTCATTCATGCTTAATTGCCTCACCCATTGCTACATGCATCCGCCCGACATCCGCCGGCTCCGATGCGTTAAAGAGCTGCGCCTGTGGCCGCCGCTTAGTCGACAACCAGTTCCTCGACCGGCATGGCCGGTGCGTGGGTCTTGAGAAAGGCAATGGCATCGCTGCGTTGTTCCGCAGAGGCAAAGAGCGCGCTGGTGGCGACTACCTGACCATTGGTGGCCTTGAGGTTGAAGTAAAACTTTCCGTTCTTGGACTCGGCCAGCTCGTAACGGCTCTCGGTCTGGCTGTTCTTGCGCACCGATTCGATACCGTTCAGGCAGCTCTTTTTTACCGCATAGTTTTCACTGCGCACTACCGATGCGCCTTCGCTATTGAGAAAGGAGAAGGTAAAGGGTTCTGCTGCCTGGCTCTTTTTGACGATGATCTTCACTGTTTAACACTCCTGCTATAAACGGGACGGTGCCTTCCATAGCGGAACATCAGCCACCGATTCTCTGCCCTGCCCAGGCGGACGCACCATGGCGCCCGGCTGTGTTACGCAGATGCAGCAATAGTATAGGCACAGAACGGCCAGGCAGCAGTGCACAGCCAGAAAAACAGAGCACTCAGAGCCCTGCAATAAATCCGGGCACGGACTTCTTTGGCATCTTGCTGATCTTGTAAAGCAACTCGAACGCGAGGGTTTCCAGGGTGCAACGGGAGGACAGTTCGGCCAGCATCGCCAGCCAGAGCTTGGCGGTCATTTCAGAGTCGTAGAGGGCGCGGTGAAAAACACCGTCGACCGGAATATTGGCGTAACGCACCAGCGTGCCGAGCTTGTAGTCGGGTGCCGCCTGAAACAGTCTGCGAGCCAGCAGCATGGAGCAGACAAATTGCCCCGGATAGCCCCGGCCGATACGGGCCAGTTCCGCATCAAGAAAGCGCTTGTCGAAAGACGCATTGTGGGCCACCAGGTTGAAATCTCCGATGAAGTCCGCAAAGCGGGTCATGACATCGGCATTTTTGGCGGCATCAGCCAGCATGGCATTGCTGATGCCGGTATAGCTTTCGATAAAGCCGCTGACACGCCGCCCCGGGTTCATCAGCTCCTGAAAGCGTCCCGTCACCTGGCCATTTTCCAGCCTTACGGCACCAATTTCGATGGCACGATCACCGCTATCGGGCGAGAGCCCGGTGGTCTCGAAATCCAGGATTACCACAGTGTCAGCATTGAACATCGGTACCCGCCCTCCCTCTTGCCTTCAGACCGGCGCGCATTATAGCGCCGGTCTGAAAGCAGGTCGCGCAGAGCATACAACCGATTGCCCGGGCCTGCTGTATCAGCCATAGGCGTTGGCTGGCAGCCAGAGCACCAGCTGGGGCCAGAACACCAGGATCAGCAACGCAACGAGCTGCAGGGCGATGAACGGGATCACGCCGCGGTAGATGTCACCCAGGCGCACCTCGGGCGGGCAGACGCCCTTGAGGTAAAACAGCGCAAAGCCCACCGGCGGCGTCAGGAAGGAGGTCTGCAGGGTCATGGC
>JBFGZM010000519.1:0-1809 GCA_041586815.1 Marinobacterium sp.
AAATCCTGGGCTTTCCGGCGCCCCCTGACCATCCGGTGGACATTATGTCATTGACAGGCCTGGCGGGCTTTTTGGAACTGTTTGGTGGCGCCCTGCTGCTGGGCCTTTTCAGTCGTCCGATTGCCTTTATTCTATCCGGCATGATGGCTGTGGCCTACTTCATGATACACGCACCCCAAGGCTTCTGGCCGATGTTGAATCACGGCGAACTGGCGGCATTGTACAGTTTCGTTTTTCTCTACGTCTGTGTTGCAGGCCCGGGACCACTGAGCCTGGACAGACTCTTCGACGGCCGCTGATACAGCGTCCTGCCAGAGCCCCGGATGGCCATCTGAACGAGGCATTTGCCGCGATTTAGTCCGAGCTAGTGAAACGGCCCCGGCGAACACCACTCAGCAGCTCAAGAAAGTCACGGCCACTGATCTTTATCAGAGTCCGATGATCGCCGGATTCGATATACTGGAAGGCCATGCTTACCAGCGCGTTGTCCAGCAGTGTTTCCATCCCGTAGGCCGGGCCCAGCGCAGGGATGGCACCGGCATCACAGTCTGGAAAATATCCGGTGGCGTCGCTTTCCTCGGCCAGCACAAGGGGTCGATCCAGCGCCTGCTGCACGGCAGACTGACTGACCCAGGTATCACCCGGCACTATCACCATGACGGCCCCCTCGTTGTCATGCAGGATGACGGCCTTCGCCATATGGGCTTCATCGATATGGGCGGCTTGTGCCGTTTCGTGACTGGAACCTGTCTGATAGTGGTTGATAAGGTCGTATGTAATACCCCGACCGTCGATATAGCTTTTTACCGCCGCTGCTATTGTCATCACCTGAATCTCCAGTTAATGGTCACCAAGGCACCACAAGGAAATGAAAACCGGGACTTGCGCGACCAAGGCTCTCACTTGAGTAAGTCTATGCCATCTGAATGATTCTGGCAGAACCCGCTCTGACACAACCATGGGCTGTTGTCGGTAAATAACTCCTGATATCTCCACACTAAGCCCGAATCATGGGGCAAGTCTCACAATTGGGGGGGCTCCTGAGCAGAATCACGTAAATTCGACGTTCAACCATATTTTTTTCATGTGCCTGCCCTGAACTTACACGCTCGGTCGCCCGTAGAAGACCGGGAAACAATCGAGTCAACTTAGATATCACGCGACACGACTGCCTTCACTGCAGCTGTGTCACCAACGGGAGACTAGTCCGATGAACTTTTCGCAAAATTTGCGTATCAGGGAACTTTGTTTCGCCACGACCGCCGCACTATCGCTGACCCTTGCCAGCAGCATCCATGCAGACACTTCCGAAACCAGCAACCACGCATATGATGAGGCGCCGATCATTCGCTTGTTGACCGACAACGGTTTCAGCACCCTGAAACTGGCGCTGGAGATCACCGGCCTGACCGATGAACTCGCAGGGCAGCAGGTCACGCTCTTCGCGCCAACCGATGACGTATTCGCGTCCACCGCCGAGGCGCTGGGGTGCGTCAACGCCCTGGATCTGGCGAGCCGGCTGCAGGCTACCGATCTCGGTGAAACGGATGCCCTGACGGCCGTACTGCTTTATCACGCCCACTTTGGCAAACTAAAGAATGCGAGGCAGATACTGAGAAATGAAACTGTGTCGACGGCACTTGGTGCGGATCTGAACAGCGGAGTCAACGCCCAGGGACTGTACGTGCAGGGAGCGGCGAATGCGACTCCGTCAAGCATTACCGTAGAAAGCCTCCGGGGGTATGGCCAGCACGTCTATCCGATCGACCAGATACTTCTCCCGATAACACCACCTGTGGGCCTGTGCAG
>JBFGZM010000520.1:0-1782 GCA_041586815.1 Marinobacterium sp.
ATAGGCATCCTTGCCCCACTCAAGCTCGACATAGGGTGCCATGTTGCGCCCGGTGCCATGTTCGGCCTTGAGAGACCCGTCGTAGCGACCGACCACCATCTGGGCAACATCATCCATCAGACCTTCATAGCGCCTGAGAGCATCCTGGGTGTCGAAGGCCTGGGTAAAGACAAAGTGCAGGTTGCCCTCCAGTGCATGGCCGAATATCAGTGCATCGGGGTAGTCCCATTTCTGAAAAATCAGGTGCAGGTCGGCCACGGCATCAGCCAGGCGCTCCACAGGAAAGGCAACATCCTCAATAATGACGGTAGTGCCAGTTTCGCGCACTGCGCCGACGGCGGGGAAAAGCCCCTTGCGGATGGCCCAGTACTGGGCGCACTCGGCCGTATCGGTGCTGAAACGCACAGACTGCAGCACGGGCAGGTGGGCGATAGCGGCGCTGATTGCGCTGACTTGCCGGTTTAGAACTTCAGGGCTGGCGGCCCGGGTCTCGACCAGCAGGGCGGTGGCTCCGGGGGGAAGCTGCTTGATGAAGTCAGGCATGCCGGGCTTGTTTTCCACCGAGCGCAGGCCAGCCCGGTCGATCAGCTCCACCGCCGCGACCGGTGTCGGCTTGAGCAGGGCTACGGCTTCGCAGCAGCCCTGCAGCTGTTCGAAGAAAATCAGCGCCGAGGCTTTGTGTGGGTGGTCATCCAGAGTGTGGTAGCTGATCTCGGCCATAAAGCCGAGGGTGCCCTCTGAGCCAATCATCAAATGTTGCAGGATCTCTATCGGGTCCTCATGCTCGGTGAGGGCATTGAGGGCGTATCCGGTGGTGTTTTTCAGGCGGTACTTGTGAGTAATGCGCTGATGCAGGGCGGTGTTTTCACGCGTCTGGCGTGCCAGGTTATCCAGCGTTTGCAGCAGAATACGATGGCTTTTTCGAAAGGCGGCCACCGAGTCCGGCCGGGCCGTATCGAGCAGGGTGCCATCGGCGAGGATCAGGCGCATGCTGGCCAGGGTGTTGAAACTGTTCTGGGCAGTACCACAGCACATGCCGCTGGCGTTATTGGCGGCAATGCCGCCGATCATGGCGCTATTAATAGAAGCAGGATCCGGGCCGATCTTGCGGTTGAAGGGAGCCAGATAGCGGTTCGCGTGGCCACCGATAACGCCGGGTTGCAGGCTGATCATTCTGGCATCCTTCTCGAGTCGGTGGCCCTTCCAGCCATCGCCGAGCTGCACCAGAACCGAGTCGGTGACCGCTTGCCCTGACAAGCTCGTGCCTGCCGCGCGGAAGGTAACCGGGACATGCTGCGCCGCTGCCAGTCGCAGTAGCTGAATGACCTCTTGCTCGGACTCCACGCGTACCACGATCCGGGGCAGCAGACGGTAGAAACTCGCATCCGTGCCGTACGCCAGGGTACGCAGCGGATCGGTTATCAGTCGTGTCTGGGGAATAAAGGTAGCAAGTTCCTGCAGGAACGCGGAATAGGCAGGTTTCATCTGTCGATAGCCTCGCCCGGCGGCGAGGCCGCCAGGTTACTGTTCATGGGGTTGTGTATAGGGAGTAAAGGGCGGTCCGCCCGCCTTCGGGCTTTAGCCATAGGCGTTGGCTGGCAGCCAGAGCACCAGCTGGGGCCAGAACACCAGGATCAGCAGCGCAACGAGCTGCAGGGCGATGAACGGGATCACGCCGCGGTAGATGTCACCCAGGCGCACCTCGGGCGGGCAGACGCCCTTGAGGTAAAACAGCGCAAAGCCCACCGGCGGCGTCAGGAAGGAGGTCTGCAGGGTCATGGC
>JBFGZM010000521.1:0-1763 GCA_041586815.1 Marinobacterium sp.
GCTACCGCCGAGTGGGTGTATTCCTCCAGTTCGTAGCCGCGGATCTTGCGCACCGACAGCCTGGCATCGCGCAGCAGACCATCAAGCAGGGCCCGGGTGCCGGAATCCTTCTGACGATTGATGAATCGCACATCCGTGCGCAACAGGTCGCCGAGGCTTTCGATGGCCAGTGGATTGTCCGGCTTGATCATCAGCCCCTGATTACGGGTAATGAAGCGGATGATGCGGTGGCTGCGGGGCTTGAGCAAACGGCGATAATTTTTCATCAGCGGCCCGCTGATAGCCGCCGTCGGCACATGAAAGCCCGCCAGATCACAGGCTCCGCGGTTGAGCGCGGCCAGTGCCTCCTGCGGGCTGCAATACTGCAGATCCAGCTGCAGATCCTCGACAAAACGCGGCAGCAATGCCACCGCATAGCCATGGCTGGCATGCAGCCGCAACACCGGCTTTACCCCTTCCAGCAGCTGCTGAATCTCCAGATTAAGCTCCGACCCCAGGCTCTCCAGCTGCGGCCCCAGGCGCGCCACAACACGCTGTTCAGCCCAGAGCAGCTTTTCACCCAAAGGCGAAAGCCAGGCGCCACGTCCTTTTTGCATGTCCACCAGCGCCACGCCGAAAAAGTCCGCCCACTTGTTGAGCAGATTCCAGGCATGGCGGTAGGAAATACCCACTTCCGCTGCCGCCGTGGTCAGCTTGCCACTCTGGTGCACGGCACTGAGCAGACCAAACAGCTGGGGGTCGAGCCGGTTGCCGGCCTCATCGGTGAAGGACCAGGCCGGCGTTATCTGTATTTTTTTCATATGAACTTTATTTCATATTTTGTGTTTGACGCAGCAATGCTAACTTTGCCGCATCCTAAATGGAAATATAATCATAAAATATGCACTGCGGTGCATATTCAACGATAAGAGCCCAGGTGAATGCAATGAGTGGCCTCCCCCAGTGGACCCCCGAGTTGATCCAAGCAGAAATTGACGCCCTGAAACACAAGCCCGGCGCCCTGCTGCCTATCCTGCACGCAATACAGGACAGATTCGGCTATGTGCCCCCCGAAGCCGTTCCCCAGATTGGCGATGCGCTGCAGCAGACCCGCGCCGAAATCCACGGCGTTATCAGTTTCTACCATCACTTTCGCACCGCCGTTCCGGGATCCCACACGCTGCAGATCTGCCGCGCCGAAGCCTGCCAGTCCATGGGCTCGCGCGCACTGGAGGCCCACGCCAAGGCCAGCCTGAATGTCGACTACCACGGCACCACGGCAGACCGCGAGATCACTCTGGAGCCTGTGTACTGCCTGGGCAACTGTGCCTGCGCCCCGTCAGTACGTATCGGTGACGACATCCACGGCCGCGTGTCACCCGAAAAACTCGACCGTCTGGTGAGCCGCCTGCGTACCCGCACTCTGGAGCTGAAATAATGACGACGCGCATTTTTGTCCCCTGCGATACCACGGCCCTGGCCATGGGTGCCGACGCCGTTGCCACCGAACTTGCCCAGCAGGCGCGCAGCCGTGGTGTCGAGGTTGAAATCATCCGCAACGGCTCCCGCGGCCTGTTCTGGCTCGAACCCCTGGTGGAAGTACAAACCCCGGCCGGGCGTATCGGTTTTGGTCCGGTTGAAGCCGACGACGTTGCCGAGCTGGTGGACGCCGGTCTGTTCGAGGGTGCCGCCGAGCATCCCCTGGCGCTGGGCCTGGTGGAAGAAATTCCCTTTCTGAAGAACCAGCAGCGCCTGACCTTTGCCCGTTCCGGCATTACGGACCC
>JBFGZM010000522.1:0-1756 GCA_041586815.1 Marinobacterium sp.
CAACGGGTTCTTGCCCAGGATTATATCGGCGGCCTTTTCCGCCACCATTATTGTCGGCGCGTTCAGGTTACCGTTGGTGATGGTCGGGAAAATGGATGAATCCACCACCCGCAGCGCGTCAATACCCCGCACCCGGCACTGCGCATCCAGCACCGCCATGGCATCATTGTCCGCACCCATCTTGCAGGTACAGGAAGGGTGGTAGGCGCTTTCTACGTTCTGCCGTACCCAGGCATCAATCTGTTCGTCGCTCTGGATATCCTTGCCCGGCTGAATCTCATCACCGCGGTAGGCATCAAATGCCGGCTGGGCGATGATCTCGCGGGTCAGGCGAATAACCGCACGCCAGTCGATGACATCCTGCTCAGCCTGCAGGTAATTGAACCGTATGCTCGGCTTATCGGTGGGGTCCGTCGAGCGAATGCGGATATGGCCGCGACTCTCCGGCTTGTTGGGCCCCACATGCACCTGGAAACCATGGCCATCGAAGGCCGCCTGACCATCGTAGCGCATGGCCGCCGGCAGGAAGTGGTACTGCACATCGGGCCATTTCAGCCCGGCCCGCGAGCGAATAAAGGCACAGGATTCAAAGTGGTTGGTGGCACCAAGGCCACTCTTGAACATCATCCAGCGGGTGCCGATCAGTCCCTTGCTGATCAGGCCAAGCTTGCCATTGAGCGAAATCGGCTGCTTGCAGCGGTACTGGAAGTACACTTCCAGGTGATCCTGCAGATTCTCGCCCACCCCCGGCAGCTCGTGCTGCAGCGCCACGCCGGCCTGCTCGAGGACAACCTTGGGGCCAATGCCCGACAGCTGCAGTAGCATCGGTGATCCCACGGAGCCTGCAGACGAGATGACCTCCTTCGCCGCCCTGGCCGTACGCAGTTTGCCTGCAACACTGTACTCCACCCCGACCGCACGCTTGCCCTCCAGCAGTACCCGGTGGGTGACCGCCCTGGATACCAGATGCAGATTCGGCCGTTTCAGGGCATCGCGCAGATAGGCGTTGGCGGTAGAGGCACGCACACCGTCCTTGACGGTCATGTGCATGGAGCCAAAACCTTCCTGCCGATACCCGTTGTAATCCTGCGTATCCGGATAGCCCGCTTCAACACCCGCGTCGATAAAGGTCTGATACAGCGGATTGAGGCGCATGTCGTTACCGTTGCAGGTATTCAGGGGGCCATTGCCACCACGATAGTCATCGGCGCCGCCGGACCAGGTTTCGGCCCGCTTGAAGTACGGCAGGCACTGCTGATAGCCCCACCCCTTGACGCCCTGCTCTTCCCAGTGATCGAAATCACAGGCATGACCACGCACATACACCATGCCATTGATGGACGAAGACCCGCCCAGTACCTTGCCCCGCGGGCAATGCAGCCGACGGTTATCGATACCAGGCTCCTGCTCGGACTCGTACGGCCAGCTGTATTTGGGGGAGTTCATCGGGTAGGACAGCGCAGTGGGCATCTGGATAAAGATGCTCTTGTCACTGCCGCCGGCCTCAATCAGCAGCACCTGGTGCTTGCCGTTCTCGGTCAGGCGGTTCGCCAGCACGCAGCCGGCTGAACCTGCACCGATGATGATGTAGTCGTACGTCTGCTGAGTCATGTGCTCTCCCGGAGTCTGCGATATTGCCAGGTACTGTCCGGAAGCTGCGTCCGAATGTATCCATCGCCAGCATATTGAATGTCGATGTGCCCAACATAATCTATTTTAATTAAACGTTCAATCAACTTAAAATCACCATGCTGAC
>JBFGZM010000523.1:0-1746 GCA_041586815.1 Marinobacterium sp.
CGTCGCCACAGCCTGCGATCAGAATTTGCTGCTTGTGCATGGGCCTGTCTCCCTGTTGTGCCGGCCGCCATCATAGCAAAGGAATCTTTGGATGACGCTCACAGAGCTGCGCTATATCGTTACCCTCGCCCGGGAACAGCATTTCGGTCATGCAGCGGAGCGCTGTTTTGTGAGTCAGCCGACGCTGTCCATTGCGGTTAAAAAGCTGGAAGAGGAACTGGGTATCGCGCTGTTTGAGCGCAGCAAGAATTCGGTACGGGTTACACCCACGGGCGAACGGATCGTGCAGCAGGCGCAGAAAGTGCTGGAGCAGGCCGATGCCATCAAGGATCTCGCCCAGCAGGGCAAGGATCAGCTCTGCAGCCCGCTGCGGGTGGGCGCGATTTATACCATCGGGCCCTACCTGTTTCCGCACCTGGTACCTGAAGTGCAGCGCCAGGCGCCGCAGATGCCGCTCTATATCGAAGAAAACTTTACCGAAACCCTGCGTGGCAAGATTCGCAACGGCGACCTTGATGCCATCATCGTTGCGCTGCCCTTCAACGAGCCCGATGTGCTGACGCGGGCACTCTACGACGAGCCCTTCATGATGCTGCTGCCGCACAAGCATCCCTGGGCGAGCCAGGAGGCCATCGACAGCCAGCGGCTGGATGAGACCGAACTGCTGATGCTGGGTGAAGGTCACTGCTTTCGCGACCATGTGCTGGAAGCCTGCCCCACCCTGTCCCAGGCCATGCACCAGCGGCACCAGCTCACCGAAGGCAGCTCGCTGGAGACCATTCGGATGATGGTCGCGTCGGGTCTTGGCACCAGCGTCCTGCCGCAGTCCGCCGTGCAGGGGCATTACCAGTCTGACCTGGTGGTGGTACGGCCATTCCAGATGCCCCAGCCCATGCGCACTGTGGCGATCGCCTGGCGCGCCAGCTTCCCCCGCCCCAAGGCCATCGATGTGCTCATTGACTCCCTGAGTCGCTGTCAGCTGGCGCCGGCGGATGGCGCTGCATGACCGAGCTGCTGTCGGACCTGCCTGTCACCCGGCTCAAGGGGGTCGGTGCGGCACTGGAGCTCAAGCTTGAGCGCCTGGGGCTGCATACCGTGCAGGACCTGCTGTTTCATCTGCCGCTGCGATACCAGGACCGAACCCGCGTGGTGCCTATCGGCTCACTGCGCCCGGGCGACGAGTGTGTCGTGACCGGCGAAATCAAGGTAGCTGATCTGATGCAGGGCCGGCGCCGCGCCCTGTTGTGCCGCATTCAGGATGGTACCGGCACCCTCAGCCTGCGTTTTTTCCATTTCAGCGCGGCGCAGAAGAATCAGCTGTTGCCGGGCACTCGGCTGCGCTGTTTCGGTGAAGTACGCCCCGGGCCCGGGGGGCTTGAAATGGTGCATCCCGAATACAGTCGAATTGAGGGCGAGGGCACTGTGACGACCGATGCCGCCCTGACGCCGGTGTACCCGGCCACGGAAGGCCTGCACCAGACCCGCCTGCGCAGCCTGGTAACATTGGCATTGCAATGTTTGAGGTCCGGCGCCCTGCCCGATCTGCTGCCGGAGACATTGCGACGCCAATGTAACCTGCCGGGGCTGGATGAGTCGATTCGCTATCTGCATCAGCCACCGGTGGATGCCAACCAGGACCTGCTGCTCGAAGGCCGCCACCCCAGCCAGCGGCGCCTCGCATTTGAAGAGCTGCTGGCCCATCACCTGACGCTGCTCAATCTGCGTCAGCAAGCCCAGCAACAGGGC
>JBFGZM010000524.1:0-1722 GCA_041586815.1 Marinobacterium sp.
CTGATACCGGGGCCCGGGGGGGCCGAAACCGTTTGTGGCGATTTCAGCTTTGGTTCCGGACGCAACCCGCTGGCCCGGGCGCTGAGCGGGCCTATCCTGCTGGAACTGTGCGAACTGGAGTGCCTTGGCCGCACACTGGAACTGCTGTTTGACGAAGCCATGGCGGATCTCTGTGGCCGTCAGGCGGCCATGGACCGTCTGTGCGAACTGTTGATCATTCAGCTGCTTCGCCACCTGATGGACACCAATACCCTGGATGTCGGCCTGCTGGCAGGGCTGGCCGACCCGCGCCTGGCCCGCACCCTCATCGCGCTGCACGACCGGCCACAACACCCCTGGACACTGTCCCGGATGGCGGCGGAGGCTGGCATGTCCCGGGCGCGCTTTGCCGCGGCCTTCAGGGACACTCTCGGTCAGACACCGGGGGATTACCTCACCCAGTGGCGCATCAGCCTGGCCCAGGCATTGCTGCGCGAAGGCCGCCCCACGGACTGGGTCGCCCATGCCGTGGGCTACAGCGGGCCGCCGGCGCTGGCCAAGGTGTTTCGCCAGTCCCTCGGACTCTCCCCCACCCAGTGGCTGAAAAGCGCCGCTTCCTGAAGCCTCCTTAACAGGGGCGATATATCCTTGCCACAGACTGTCGCACCCGACGCTGCGACAGTCTGAACCTGCAACGCTGCTGTTGCGCCGCTTTTTCTGCCCACCTGGCATTCCCGCCCGCTCCGTGCTGGCGTTAAAACCGCCCGCAAGCCCCGTGATATCAGGCACATTCAAAGTTCTGCCCCATCAATACAAGGTACTGGCATTCAACTTGCTTTGTCCTCTGAGCGATCCCATAACCACAAGAAGGAAAACGCTCATGGCTTCACGCTATTTCACGCCATCCCTGTTTCGCAAAGCATTCGCTACCCTGCTGCTGGGCAGCCTCTGCACCCTCGCCAGTGCCACCACTCCCGGAGTGCGCGGCACCGATCATTTCGGTTTCACCGTTCCGGACACCGACCAGGCGGTGGACTTCCTGGTGGATGTGATGGGCTGCCAGGCCTTTTTCACCATCGGTCCCTTCGGCCCCTTTGAAGATAACTGGATGCAGGAAAACCTGGATGTAAATGCCCGCGCCACCATTCCTGTCGCCCACCTGGTGCGATGCGGCAACGGTACCAACTTTGAAATTTTCGAATACACCTCGCCGGATCAGCGCAAGACCCAGCCCAAGAACAGCGATATCGGCGGTCACCATATCGCCTTCTATGTTGACGACATGGACGCTGCCATCGCCTCCATGAAGGAACAGGGCGTGACGTTCCTGGGCGAGCCCCATCTCTTCACCGAAGGCCCCCTGGCCGGCCTGACCTGGATCTATTTCATGTCGCCCTGGGGCATGCAGATGGAGCTGGTCTCGTCGCCTGATGGCAAAGCCTACGAGAAAACCACCGAGGATCGCCTCTGGGATCCGCGCAGCTGATCGTTCCTACACTACCGCCGCCCGCCGGGCGGCGATTTCAGGAGTTTGCCGATCATGCAATTTCTCACTCTCCAAATCAGATCCATGCTGGCGCTCGTCCTGCTGCTTGGCGCGACACAGGCCCAGGCCCACTTCCAGAATTTCCTTGCCCGCATTGTGCATATCGAAGCCCGCGATGGCGGCACGCTGATCCATGCCCGCCTGCCACTGGCATCGGTATTACTGCCCCGGGACTGGAACCCGCAGGAGCCGTTGCA
>JBFGZM010000525.1:0-1709 GCA_041586815.1 Marinobacterium sp.
CGGTCGATGGGGTACTGGAACTTCGCCGGTGCATAGGCATAGAAGTGGCCAAAGCCGCCGCCTACGTAGGGGGCGCTGCCCATCTGCCAGAACAGCCAGTTGAGAGTTTCGGCGCGTGCTTTGGGGTCGGTGCCAAGAAAGGCGCCGAATTTTTCCGCCAGGTACAGCAGAATGGAGCCAGACTCGAAAATGCGCAGGGGTGTGTCTGTGCTGTGATCTACCAGGGCTGGAATCTTGGAGTTGGGGTTGATATCCACATAGCCACTGGAAAACTGCTCACCTTCAAAAATATCGATAAACCAGGCGTCGTACTCGGCGCCGGCATGGCCCAGTGCCAGCAGCTCTTCAAGCAGGATGGTGACTTTCACGCCGTTGGGGGTTGCCACCGAGTAAAGCTGTAGCGGGTGCTGGCCCAGCGGCCGGTCCTTTTCATGGGTGGCGCCGGATACAGGGCGGTTGATATTGGCGAACTTGCCGCCGTTCTGTGAATCCCAGGTCCAGATGGCGGGCGGTGTGTAGGCGGCTTCATCTTGCATGTATGGCTCCGGTATCAGGTGTATTCGTTGTGATTTGCGCTTGCCCGGCCCGCTGGCGGTTAGTCGTAGATCACCAGGCAGCGCACTTCAATGCTGTTGCGATCAGGTGCATCCGGCGGTGTTGCCGGGTCCGCAAAGGCACTGTGAAAACTGAAGGTACAGGGTGCCTTGGCGTCGCTGGCATCGGCGTGCCCGCCACCGCTACGCGCCAGCGGCCCCGCTGAATCCCATTGTTTGATAAGCAGGGCTTCATCGCGGGTCATCTGCGGGTAGTAATACCATTGATGGCGCGCATCATGTTTGGCCATATAGTTTTCGCCAATGCGATCCTGATAGTGAATCTCGAACACGACCAGATCCTGTGGCTCCACGGTCTGGCTGTCGCACAGCGCCAGCGGATGGGTAGCCACCGGTTCCTCGGCAATGCTGCGCCACAGGTTGATAATGGCAAAACGCCCTCCCTCGGCCAGTGCCTGGGTGACTAGATCCTCGTCAATGAGCGTGTCCCCCGGATTCAGTACCGAGCGCAGGGTATCGTTGGCCCCTGGCGGCGTCGCCAGATCGCGCAGGCGCTGCACGGCACTGGTAAGGGTGTAGTCGCCGTGTACCAGGTGCAGCGGTTCCTGTACCTGTTGTCCGCCTGCAATGCGCTGCCGGCTTTGCTTGCCAAGCGCCGAGCGCACATTGTGATCAAACGCGAAGGCGCGGCCACCCGCAGCCGCTTCGATAATGCGCTCACAGTGCGGATAATAGGTTTGCATGACCTGCTGCTGGTCAAGAAAATCCAAACCGGTGGCGGGCAACGGGCGTTGCAGCAGTTCAAAACCGTTACGGGCCAAATTCATGTGCAGATCCGCAGGCAGGGTTCGGCCGTCTCGTACAGCTGCGCACTGTCGAGCCAGGTTTACGCCCAGCATCTCGCTGTCGTTGCCGTCTGCATCCCGCCGGACAAGTACCTTGCCATTGCGGTACAGCGATGAGGGGGTGGCTGCATCCAGGTAATTGAACGTCCCCAGGCTCGGGTTGCCAGGAGGTGTCTGTGGTGCGTGATTACCCATGGCGCGGATCCTTTGAGTTCGGGTGATTATTGCTGCCCGAGAGGCCAGGGCGAGCCTTGGAGCAATGTACGCAGGCATTATGTATTTGTAAAATTGATAGGCTGGATCTTCTGAA
>JBFGZM010000526.1:0-1706 GCA_041586815.1 Marinobacterium sp.
GACGAGCTGGGCATCCAGCGCCTGACGGTGTCGGCCTTTTTGCGCCAGCAGGCGGATTTTGCCCGCCTTGATCCCAAAGACCCGCGGCTGATCAACGTGCACCGGCGCCATTGGGGGCGGGATAACGGGGGTACGGGTACACCGCGGTGAAGCTGCCAGCTTGCGGGTTAGCCCTGAAACGGGTAAACCGACCCCAGGTTGAGAATCCGGGTCAGCTCGTCCAGTGCAGTGCGGGATTCCAGCAGCAGGTGGGGGTCGGCCAGATCCTTTTCTTCCAGCCGGTCGCGATAATGCTTATCCACCCAGGTATTCAGCTTCGTGAACAGCGTGTCGTTCATCAAGGTGTGGGGGTTTACCGCGGCCCGTTCGGCCTCGTTCAGTACCAGACGCAGGCGCAGGCAGGCCGGGCCGCCACCATTACTCATGCTTTGTTTAAGGTCGAAAATTTTCAGCTCATCAATACCGCTGTCCGCGCCGGAAACCAGCTCCTGCAGGTACTGCCAGACCGGCGCAATATTCTGGCTTTCCTGCGGAATCACCAGCAGGGTGCGGCCATCGGGCAATGACAACAGCTGGCTGTTGAACAGGTAGGATTGTACTGCCTGCTTGACGGACACCGAGCTGGTGGGTACTTCTATGACGCGAAAATCGCCCTGCATGGCCCGGGTCAGCTGCTGCTTGACGCCCGCTTGGTCGAGGAAGGCCTGCTCGTGGCAGAACAGCAGGCTGCGGTTGCCGACGGCGATCACATCGTTGTGAAACACGCCCTGATCAATCACCTCCGGATTTTGCTGGGCATAGATAACATGCTGACTATTGAGCTGGTGCTTGCGCACGATTGCCTGGGAGGCTTCGAAGGTGTGGCGTGCCGGAAACTTTTGCGGAGCAGGCTTTTGGTCGTCGAAGGCATAGCGCCCGAACACGAAAAACTCGATGCCGCGTTCACCGTACTCATGGCAGAAACGACTATGGTTGGCGGCACCCTCATCGCCGAAATGCTCGGCGCCGGGCAGGGCACTATGGTGCCTGAAATGACGTTCGCTGGCGAAGGTGGCGCTGAGAATGCGACCGGTGGTCTCGTGCTCGATGGAACGGTGAAACTTGCTGGTGAGGTTGGCCGGCGTGAAATGGACCCGGCCGTCATGGGTATCGGCGCTGGGGGAGACGGTGGCGGCATTCGCTGTCCACATGCTGGATGCCGAACAGCAGGCCGCCAGTATGCGGGGGGAGTGACGGGCGGCCTGCGCCAGTACGTCGGCGTCAGCCCCGCTGAACCCCAGCCTGCGCAGGGTATGCACATCCGGCCTTTCCTGGGGTGCGAGTACACCCTGTAACAGTCCCAGGTCGTGCAGGGCCTTCATCTTCTCGAGCCCCTGGCGGGCCGCCAGCCTGGGGTTGGATGCCTGAGCCTGGTTCTGTCCCGAGGCAATATTGCCGAACGACAGGCCGCTGTAGTTGTGAGTCGGCCCGACCAGGCCATCAAAATTGGCTTCGCAGGCGATCATGGAGTTCCTCCTTCTGTTGAGGTAGGCGCATCAGCGTGGCTTCCAGTGGTTGTCGAGCGCACCGTCGGCCAGCTGCATCAATAGCAGGACGCTGAGCCTGGCACGCTCGGTCAGGCTGGAGACCTGCATGTATTCATCGCTGCTGTGAATCTTGCCGCCCTGAACACCCAGAGTATCGATGTTGGGCACGCCGGCGGCGGC
>JBFGZM010000527.1:0-1706 GCA_041586815.1 Marinobacterium sp.
GCACACTATTCAGCGCTGCCGTGGCGATAAACCCGAAGACGAACCAGGGAATCGGCACCGGCCGGCGCTCACTGCTGCCGGCGGCGCGCTGGAAGTAGAGGCTGCCCAGCACGATGACCACCGGTGCCAGCAACATCACCCGAATCAGCTTGGCGACGACGGCATTCTGCATGGCCTCGCCACCAATGGACTGCCCCGCCGCGACCGCCTGGGCCACCTCATGCACCGTGCTGCCGATGTAGATACCGAACAGCGACGATTCCATGCCGACAAAGCTGTAAATCACCGGGTAGCTGAACATCGCCAGGGTGCCGAACAGCACCACGGTTGCCACCGCCACGGTAACATCCCGCTCCTTGGCCCGGATCACGGGTTCGGTCGCCATGATGGCGGCGGCACCGCACACTGCGCTGCCCACCGAGGTCAGGATGGCGATCTCCCTTGGCAGCCGGAACAGCCGCACGCCAACGACAATGCCCAGCGACAGCACCACGGCAATCACGATCATGTCGAGCAGAATCGCCTGGTAACCGACCGCGGCAATCTGCTGAAAGCTGAGGTTGAAGCCAAACAGGATGATCCCCAGGCGCAACAGCTTTTGCTGGCTGAATGCCAGTACTGCGGCATTGCGCCCCTTGTTTTCAGGCTTGGCAACATTGCCATAGGTAATGCCCATCAGAATGGCCAGGGGCAGTGCACTCAGGCCGATGGCACTGAAGAATTCGGTTTGTGCCAGCGCCGTGGCGGCAATGGCAATGAGTAACAGTCGAATGAGCATGGCCGGGTCCCCTTATTCTATTTAAAGAGGACTTTATAATCGACAATACTGTAAGTATATTGGATTGTACTTACATATAACTTAAGAAAAACCGATGAATATAAGCCTGCGCCAGCTCCACCTGTTTGAAGCCACCGTGCGCCTGGGCCGGCTGGGCCTGGCCGCAGAAGAGCAGGCCATCAGCCAGTCTGCCGCCAGCCAGGCAATCAAGGAACTGGAACGCGCTCTGGGCTACAAGGTACTTGAACGCATCGGGCGCGAACTGGTTGTGACCGAGGCCGGCCAGACAATTCTGCCCCGTGTGCGCCAGATTCTCAGCCTGAGCGACAGCCTGACACGCCCGGACGATCGCCGCATCGCCGGTACCCTGCGCATCGCCGCCAGCGTCACCATTGCCAGCTACCTGCTGCCCAAACTGATAGCCCAGTTTCGCGGCCAGCACCCCGAAGCCGACGCCAAGCTGGAAATCACCAATACCGAGGGCGTGTTGAACCGGCTGGAAAAGGGCCAGGCACAACTGGGCATGATCGAAGGCCCGGCCCTGCACCCGACCCTCGACATCGTGCCCTGGCGCTCGGACCGACTGGTGGTTTTTTGTTCGCCCGAACACCCACTGGCACGCAAGAACCCGCTGGATACCAACTTCCTGGCGAACCAGGAATGGATCGTGCGAGAAGCCGGCTCCGGCACCCGCGCGGTACTGGATGCCGCCCTGCAGGCCCAGGGACTCAGGCCCCGTATCGCCCTGGAGCTGACCCGCCACGAAGCCATCAAGCAGTCTGTACGGGCAGGCCTGGGCCTGGGTTGCCTGTCAGGCCTTGCCATCGCTGACGAAGTCGCGGCCGGCCAGCTGATACCGCTGGAAACCTCCCTCAACCTGACCCGGCGCTTTTCTTGGGTCTGCTCGCCGGAACATCGCAACCATGCC
>JBFGZM010000528.1:0-1619 GCA_041586815.1 Marinobacterium sp.
GCCCCGCCAGACCCTTAACAGCCTGCTGCTGACCGCAGTGCTGGGAGCCTCCCTGACGCTGAGCCAGGCTGTGCTTGCCAACGATTTACCTGCCGTGAGCGCGGATATTCAACGCACTTCAGTATCGGGACTGTCGTCCGGGGCCTTCATGACTTCGCAGCTGTATGTGGCCTACTCGGACATCATGGTGGGTGCGGGCATCGTGGCGGGCGGGCCTTATCTGTGTGCCAAATCCTGGTCCCTGAGCCCGCTGGTGATCAATGCCACCACCACCTGCATGAACCCGCTCACCCCGGCGGTGGGCCCCAATACGCCGCTGCTGGTCGAGCTCAGCGAGTCCCTGGCCGAAGCCGGCGACATCGCGCCGCTGGAGAACCTCAAAGACGACCGTCTCTATCTATTCAGCGGTCAGAATGACAAAACGGTTACCACCACGGTAGTTGATCAGACCGAGGCCTTTTTCAGGGCCGTCGGCGTTCCCGATAACGCCATCAGGTACGATACCAGCGTCGATGCCGGTCACGCCCTGATCACCGACAGCAGCCAGGACACAGACTGCCCCGTAACTGCGGCCCCCTATATCAACGACTGTGACTTCGAGCAGTCCAGCCGAATTCTTGAACAGATTTACACCGACATGAAACCGCCGGCCACACTGCTGAGCAGCAGCATTCTGGCGTTTGATCAGTCGGCCTTTATTGACGCCCGGAACACCAGCATGAGCGATACCGCCTACGCCTATATTCCAGCCACCTGCCAGGCCGGCAAGCAATGTCCGGTGCATGTGGTGTTTCACGGTTGCAAGCAGGGGGCCGCGGTGATCGGCGACAAGTACTATGCGGACACCGGCTACAACTACATGGCCGAAGCGAACGACCTGATTATGCTATATCCCCAGGTGCAGCCTTCAAACGGCGCGCCCCTGAATCCCGAAGGCTGCTGGGACTTCTGGGGCTATTCGTCTCCCTCGGCCGCCCAGCCGGATTTCTATTCCCGCAAGGCACCGCAGATCAGTGCCGTGTACCGCATGATCGAGCGACTTTCCCAGCCCCACCCGCTGTGAGCACTTTGCCAGATACGCCAATAACAATGCCCGGAGACATGCCATGACAACCACAACAACACCGCTGCTGGACCCAAGCCTGACCGAGGCACTGCGTCACTGGAACCAGTACTACAGCCAGAGCCGGCAGAATGCCCTGGTTGTGCTGAACGCCATCACGCCGCTCAAGGATCAGATTCAGGTAACCGGACAGTTACTGGAGACCGCCCAGAAAACCGACTGGCTTCAGGCTCGCAGCAAACTTGCCGATCCGGGCCTGGTCGTTACCGCGCTGGGCGAACTGGCCGATATCCAGATCGCCGCGCTGGGGAAAATGCAGGAAGGGTACAACGCTTTTCTGAAAACCACTCAGGCTTCCACCAGCCAGCTCAGCGATCTGGGCAAGGCTGCGGAATCCCCTCAGGCATTGCTGGCCGAAAGCCTGGAAACCGGCCTCAGTATTCTGAAGCAGTATGAGGCCGATGCGGTCGAGGAAGCCTCGAGTCTGAGTGCAATACAGTCCGCCTACCGCGCCTGGCTGCAGAAGAGCCTGCAGAGCCTCAGCGCTGCCTGAGGA
>JBFGZM010000529.1:0-1610 GCA_041586815.1 Marinobacterium sp.
CACTGATTCGGCCGCCAGCATGCCGGACTTCATCGCCGTGTGGGTACCCTTGATCTTGGAGAAGTTCAGGGTGCCGGCATCACAGCCGAGCAGCAGTGCGCCCGGCATGGTCATCTTGGGCAGCGAGTTGAAGCCACCCTTGGCGATGGCGCGGGCGCCATAGGACACCCGCTTGCCGCCCTCAAGGTACTGCGCAAACAGCGGGTGCTGCTTCATGCGCTGGAACTCGTCGAACGGACTCAGCCAGGGGTTCGAATAGTTCAGGTCGATGATCAACCCGACCACCACCTGGCTGTTCTCGCCGTGGTAGAGAAAGAAGCCGCCATTAGTGTCGCCTGCAAGCGGCCAGCCCGCACCATGCACCACCAGGCCCGGCTGGTGTTTGGCGGGATCGATATCCCACAATTCCTTGATACCGATACCGTAATGCTGCGGGTCGGCGTCCTTGTCGAGCGCAAACTCCCTGATCAGCTGCTTGCCCAGGTGGCCACGGCAGCCTTCGGTGAACAGGGTGTATTTGGCGTGCAGTTCCATGCCCGCCATGTAGCTGTCCTTCGGCTGGCCATCACGGCCCACACCCATGTCACCGGTGGCGATACCTTTCACGGAACCGTCTGCGTTATAGAGCACTTCGCTGGCCGCAAAGCCCGGGAAGATCTCGACACCCAGCGCCTCGGCCTGCTCACCCAGCCAGCGGCACAGGTTGCCCAGGCTCGCCACGTAGTTGCCCTGGTTGTGCATGGTCCTGGGCGCCAGGGCATTGGGAATGCGCCGCTCATTTTGCTCATCCTTGAGCAGGTAGATCTGATCTTCCGTGACCGCCGTTTTCAGCGGTGCACCCAGGTCGCTCCAGTCGGGGAAGAGTTCATTCAGCGCCCGCGGCTCAATCACGGCGCCGGAGAGGATATGGGCACCGACTTCGGCACCTTTCTCCACCAGACAGACGGTTATTTCCTGCCCGGCATCTTTCGCCTGCTGCATCAGTCGGCAGGCAGCCGACAGCCCGGCAGGGCCAGCTCCGACGATGACAACGTCGAACTCCATGGACTCGCGTTCAACAGTACGCTCGTTATCACTCACTGTATTGATCTCCCCTTTACTTACTGCATAACCCTGCTGCGAACCGTCGGCAGATCCCGACCCTTTAGCCTTTATTGCCGGCCCGCGCCTGTGCGGCACTCAGCGTGTTGCGCAACAGGCAGGCGACGGTCATGGGACCGATGCCCCCCGGTACCGGTGTTACCGCGCCGGCGATGGTGGACGCCGATTCAAAGTCGATATCCCCCGTGAGGCGGGACTTGCCCTCCGTCATCTCGATGCGGTTGATGCCCACATCCAGCACGATGGCACCGGGCTTGATGTAGCTGGCATCCACCATTTCCGGACGGCCCACCGCCACCACCAGGATGTCGGCACTGCGACATTCCGCCGCCAGATCCTGGGTACGCGAGTGCACCGTGGTCACAGTACAGTGGGCATTGAGCAGCAGCTGCCCCATGGGCTTGCCGACGATATTGGAACGTCCCACCACCACGGCCTTCTTGCCCGACAGGTCACCCAGACGGTCCTGCAGCAACAGCAGGCAGCCCAGTGGCGTGCAGGGCACCAGC
>JBFGZM010000530.1:0-1606 GCA_041586815.1 Marinobacterium sp.
AAGCCGAATCCGGCAGGTTCAGTGTCGCTTTATAATCGGTCATGTCATGTCGCTTTGAGGTTATGGGTCTTAACAGGCCAATAGCGCCCGGGCCACATCAATATCGTTGAAAATCTGCTGTTTCAGCTGTTCCAGGCCATCGAACTTGCGCTCTTCACGAATAAAGGCGGCAAACTCAACGCTCAGCAGCTGACCATAAAGATCACCCTGAAAATCAAACAGGTGCGTTTCCAGTACCGGCTGGGTGCCGTTGACAGTCGGGCGCATGCCGATATTAGCCACCCCCGCCAGCCTCTGACCATCACCCAGCTCAGCCCGCACGGCGTAAACACCCCGCAGCGGTGCGGCAAAGCGGTGCATGCGTACATTCGCCGTCGGCACGCCCAGAGTACGACCGAGCTGCTGCCCCTGCATGACCCGGCCGCTGATGCGATAGCGCCGTCCCAGCAGCCGTTCCGCCAGATCCAGATCATTGACGACCAGCGCCTGGCGGATACGGCTGCTGCTGACCCGCTCAGCGTCCACCAAGCAGGTGCTGGTGTTTTCTACCGTAAAGCCCTGGGTCGCCCCTACCTGACACAGCATGGCGTAATCGCCGGCCCTGTCGCAGCCAAAGCGGAAATCATCGCCGACCACAAAGTGCCGTACCGCCAGCCCCTCCAGCAGCAGGGCTTCAATGAAGCTCTGCGCCGACAAGTTGCGCAGGCGTTCGTTGAAGGTCAGACAGAGCACCCGATCGAGCCCCTGGGCGCGCAGCAGCCGGACTTTTTCGTCGAACCGGGTCAGGCGCGGCGGCGCATCCTGGCCTGCGAAAAATTCGCGCGGCTGCGGCTCAAAGATAATGGCCACCGTCGGCAAGCCCAGCTCGCGCCCCTTGGCCTTGACCTGCTCCAGTACCTTGACATGCCCGAGGTGCACACCATCGAAATTGCCGATGGTCGCTACGCACACCCGGTGCTTGTCACGCAGATTGTGTAATCCCCGGATCAATTCCATCAAACGCCAGCCAAAGCCTGAAAATAAACCGCAGAATTATAACGCAGATGCCGTGCAACGAGTACCGCAGTGCCACAAGTCGCCGCAACATGACTCAGAATTCTGCATCGCCGGGCCTGGAATTCGCTGCCAGCGGCAGCCCTCAGGCCCGCAAGTGACGCAGCCTAAGCCCGGTGAGCAGCAGAACACCGGCATAGGTGCCGGCCCCCATCAGCACCAGCAATGCCATTTCCCAAGCCCGGTCCATCACTCCCCAGCCGAACCACTGTACAACCGCAGGAGTGAAATACAGCAACAGTGCGACCATCGCCAGATTGGCACTGCCAAGGCGCAACAGCCAGATCGCCCAGCCCGGCTGCCAGTGAAAAACCCCTTCACGCAGCAGCCCGCGCAACAGCAGACCGGCGTTCAGAAAGGCCGACAGAGTCGTGGCCAGCGCCAGGCCCACATGGGCCAGCGGCCAGATGAGCATCAGGTTCAGCACCATGTTTACCACCATTGCGATCACCGCGATGCGCACCGGCGTACGCGTATCCTGGCGTGCAAAGAAGCCCGGCGCCAGCACCTTGATCAGCATGAACGCCAGCACCCCGCAGCCATAGGCCCGCAG
>JBFGZM010000531.1:0-1605 GCA_041586815.1 Marinobacterium sp.
ACACCAGCTGCTGTCGGTCACAACTACGCTGTCCTGGCTCTGTTCGATCGCCTGGGACAATTTCAGCAGGTTGCCCTCGGCAGCAACACGCGCATTCACCAGCCGCGTGCCCGCCAGCCAGATCAGCCGATAGATCAGCAGTGCCAGCAGCAGAAACAGCGCCACCACTGTGCCCACAGACTGCACCTTGCCGAGCCAGAGCCAGAACATCTGGCTCATGGGCAGGAATGCGACGGAAACGAACTGGTACTGGGGAAGCAACTGGGACTGCAGGAGCACCGGCTCACCATCGAGCGACAGCGAGAATGCATCGCCACTCATGCCATACCCACCACGCAAACGCAGCTCGCCGAGAGTCTGGCTGTCGACCTTGCTCGTTGTCAGGTCGCGCAGCAGGCCGCCGGTCATCGGATGGGCGAAACGCAATTTGCCATCATCGGCCAGCAACCAGAGCTGGGTACCAGGGCTGCGCTGCAGATTCTGCCAGATCGAGTGCTTGCCGTTCACGCTGTAGAGCGCCACCACCATAGCCAGCACATTGCCATCCGCATCTGGCAGTGCCATAAACGCCGGCAGCAGCGCGTCCGAATCGGCGTCAGGACGATAGGTGGCGCCCAGCTTCAGGTGTTCGGTATAGCGCGCCTGGGTAATGGCATCGCTGGAGCTCAGACTGATATCCGGCGCAACCTCGGCCCCCACCCCCAGCAGCAGATCGCCCCGGCGATCCAGCACCGCGAGACCGCGGATTTGCGGTACTGTGCTGGTCAGGCGATCCAGGGCGGCCTGCAGCTCCGAGCGGCGCAGCCTGTTGTCCCGCACCAGGGGAGCACCCACCGACAGCAGCAGTTGCTCCTGCAGTCCGAAAAATGTTTCTGTCTGATCAATGAAGGCCGCGTTCTGCTGATGCAGCTCCTGGGTTGCAATGCGACGGACCTCCTTCCAGCTGAACCAGCCATAGGAAACGACGGACATCAATACCAGCAGCGACAAGATCAGCATCGTTAGGCGCAATGGCCTGAAACTATCGGTCATACATGCATCCCAGTCCCCGATTACGGGAGTCCAGCCTGATACCGCCGGCTGAATGGCACCTGCATCGCCCTCATGGGATTACAGGCACAGCACAAAATCCCTCAAAACACTATAAGTGTTTAATCCTGAAACTGCATCCCCGGGCAGACGAACAGTTGAAAATGTTGAGTTATTTGCGTTATCGCCAACCAGAGCGTGATGCTCCAGCCGGATAAATAAGGTGCCAGGTTGCAGCAGAGCATGGCAGGATCTGGTATCCCTGGTTTGTCCAGTCTCCCTGGAGCCCAATAAGCGGTTTACGCAAGTGCCGCTCGGAGATACCCTAGCGCCCTTTCACGGATCGAGATACGGCGACACCATGTACGAGCTGCGACTCAAAGCCAATCTGCTGTTACTGCTGGTAGCCGCCATCTGGGGGCTTGCCTTTGTCGCCCAGCGACTGGGAATGGATCACCTGGGACCCTTTGGATTCAATGCTGCCCGGTTTTTGCTCGGTGCCCTGTCGCTGCTGCCGCTGACTCTGGTATTTCGTGCCCGCGCAGGCCAGGCCGAGCTGCGCCCGATGCTGCGCGG
>JBFGZM010000532.1:0-1584 GCA_041586815.1 Marinobacterium sp.
CCCAATCCAAAATACTCCCGCGTACTCCAGCCAGGAGACAAGCTGCTTTGTTTTGGCAAGCTGGAATCCATGCGAACGCTTGTGCCTGCAAACACCCGGCGCAAAAGAAAGCCGAAGGTCAAGCCGCTGGATTCGGACATCTGACAGCTCTGGTCTCGATGATAAGCCGCCAGATCCCATTGCGCCCTGCCCGCCTTGCCGGCGGGCACTTCACATCATGGATCAGAACGCACATCCGCTTGAACTCTGAAAGTACTTAACACACCGTCAACCACCGCATCCTTCGCATCGACCCAAAGGTGGGCCATCTCTTCCCTGCCTTCGTCAAGGCATTGTTCTACATTGAACGCATTGTCTGTGCCGTACAGGATCGATTCATCTTCATGCAGCGATTGCTTTTCAGCACAGTAATCATCAATTTCAAGACCGACCATGACGGCGGTTACCGCAACCGTTCCAACGGTAGCAGCCGCCACGATAGTGCTGCCTATGCGCTGGGTTGAGCGTTTTACTAGCCGCTTTGAGGCCGACGCCTTCTTCCCCTGGTGCCTTTGTTTCATTTGTTCAACCACCTGCTGTGAGCTGCGTAGCTCTTGGAGCGCGTCAATAGAGGTTGCCGCCAGTCCGAACAGACCAAGAATGGCATTAAGATACAGCCCGACAATTACCGCTACAGTGGCAAACGTCACTGATACGGCCCAGAAGATCGCTTTCATTTTCAAAGCTCCACGTCACCCCGCAAATCGACCTTTAGCGCCATTCACAGAGTCCTTGCTACCGGTCACAGCAGTTTAGTGGCCTTTGATGCTGCGCATGCCCATTGTCAAGGCCCGTCCGGTATTCAATCCCCCAGCAATCGGTTGAGCGACTTGTTGGCCGCTGACTCGTGCCGCTCGGCCCGGCTGGTATGCAGGTATTGCGACGTAGTCTCGATGCTGTCGTGACCGGCGTCAGCCTGAACGTGGGACAAGGGTCTGCCGTTCAGGTTGATATCGTGGGAGATCCCGGTGTGGCGAATACTGTGCGGTGTCATGGCACGCATCTCGCGCGCATCCTGCGCAAACCCATCCTCCTCCGCCCTGTCTGCCGCCAGTTGGATGACGTGATTAATCTCGTCCCGTAGCTGCCGAATGCCCAGGTTGGCATTTAACAGTCCGACATCACGCCCACGCCCTGCGGCGCGGTGGCGTATGAAGAGCGGTGTATTGTCAGCAGGCGATGGCAAATCACCCAGCCCAAGATGGCGACGGTACTGCCTGAGTGCCGCCAGCAGCTTTTTCGATACCGCAACGGTACGCTTCTTGCCGCCCTTGCTGTGCGGGATAAAGTACAGCCAGACCGAGGTCTTGCTGTCGCGCCGGAACTGTCCCATTACCGGGGCAAAGCCCGGGCGCGCGGCAACTTCGGAAATCCGCAGGTAGCAGGCGTACATCAGGCTGATCAGGAACCGGGTGCGCTGATGCTCGGAGGGATCCTCTACGGCAAGCTGTTCCGCTGTTTCCATGACATAGGACCACTGCAGCTCCGTGAAAGCCTTCATCTCCTCGGCATCACTCATCATCCCCTCGGGACCGGCCTTGTAGC
>JBFGZM010000533.1:0-1541 GCA_041586815.1 Marinobacterium sp.
CCTGATCGCAGCCTGACACTTGATGACGTGCGCCGTGACAGCTGGCGGCGCAAATTTGAGCCCTTGCCCGATGGCAAGGCATCGTTCGGTGTGTCGGCATCCGCCTGGTGGATACGGCTGGACGCGCGCAACCCTGGGAGCGAGACCGTTGCCTGGGTGCTGGATATTCCCCACAACACCCTGGATTATGTCGACAGTTACGACCTGCGGGCGGATGGTACCTTGCGGCGGCAGCTGTCGGGCGATCGCCGGCCTTTCGACAGGGCGGCACCGCCCAGCGAGACGATCAACTTCTCCTACCTGACGCCGCCTGGGGCGAGCAGCGAAATCTATCTTCGCTTTGCGTATGAGTCCTCTGGCATTATCAATGTGTATCAGGAAGCTTCGACAGCGGCGGTCTATGCCGAGCAGCAGCATGCCAAGGCTGTGTGGCTTGGTGTTTTCCTCGGCGCTTCCCTTCTGGTCATTCTGTACAACCTGTTCCTGATGCTGTCGGTGCGCGAAGCGCCGTTCTTCTGGTATCTGCTCTATGCCTCTTCCGCCACGCTGATGTACCTGTCGCTAAGTGGCCTGGGTTTCCGTTACCTGTGGCATTCCAGCCCGCTCCTGACCGACACCCTGCCCAATGTATCTGTGATGCTGTTTTATGTCCTGGCGGTGCAGTTCAGCCGCAGCTTTCTGGAGACCCGTGCCAGAACACCACGACTTGATCGTCTCCTGCGGGGGCTGATCGTGGTCACCGCGGCTAGCGGACTGCTGCTGTTCACTGACCTGAGGGGGCTGTCGATCAACCTGCTGTTGCTTATCGGACTTGCGCTGGGCCTGTTTCCGCTGCTGGGGGCCTGGTTGTGGTATCAGGGTCATCAGATTGCCCGTGGTTACACCCTGGCCTGGGCCATCTGGTCGCTCACCGTCATCGGCGCCATTCTGCGATTCAAGGGCATTGTTGCCTCGGATTCCTTTGCCATCAGTGCGACCCGTTTTGGCATGATTTCGCAGACGGTATTGCTCGCCTTTGCGCTGGCAGACCGTATCAATATCCTGCGCATCGAAAAGCTGAGTGCCGAAAATCGTGAGCTCGCCGCCTCGCAAAGGTCCAGGGCCGAGCTGGAACTCAAGGTGCAGGAACGCACCCGGGAACTGGAAGCCTCCCGCCGCGAGGCTGAGTTGCTGGCGCGGGAGGATTCACTTACCGGTCTGCTGAACCGACGGGCATTTTTTGAGCGTGGCAACGAGGAGGTTAAACGGGCACTGCGCCACGGGCACCCCCTGAGTGTCATCATGCTGGACATCGACTGTTTCAAGGCCGTCAACGACAGCTTCGGGCACGGGGTGGGCGACAAGGTGATTCGGGAAGTGGCCCGTGTATTGGGTCTGGTGCTGCGAGATACCGATATCAAGGCACGCATGGGCGGGGAGGAATTTGCGGTTGTGCTGATACAAACGCGGCAGGATTCTGCCCTGGTGCTGGCCGAACGGTTGCGGGTGGCCATCGAGGCCTGTCGGGTGGATACCGCCTGTACTGCTGTGAGCGTCACCTC
>JBFGZM010000534.1:0-1516 GCA_041586815.1 Marinobacterium sp.
AGGCCAATGGCTGCACAATGGGGCGAGACCACAGCTTCGACCAGACAGCGCTCGGGGCGGGACTGTTGCAGCGTCTGGGCGCTGCCATTTTCTGTCGAAGGCACAAGCCCCTTGATGCGCAGCAGATCCGAGATCGCCTCGGTGTCGCCCGCGAAGACGAGTCGGTCGCCTCCTTGCAGGGGCTCTTCAGATGAAACGGCCGTAATCAGGCTGCCGGTACGTTCGATTTCCACCAGGTAAACCCGCTGCAGATGGCGCAGACCGGCCTGCTCGATGCTGCGGCCGACCAGGGGGCCATCGGCGGCCACGGCGACTTCCAGCGTAAACTCCCGCAGGTTCGACAGCGCGCCTTCGGGCAGCCGGTTTGGTAGCAGGCAGGGAAACAGCAGCCACATGAAGGCAAGGCCGGCAAGTGCTACCGGCAGGCCCACCGCGGTGATGGCGAAGATCGAAAAGCCTGGGGAGCCGCTCAGTGTCTGGTACTGGGCGTTGACGATAAGGTTGGTGCTGGTGCCGATCAGTGTCAGGCTACCGCCCAGAATGGCGCAGTAGCTAAGCGGTATCATCAGCTTGGAGGGTGCTATGCCGATACGGCGTGACCAGCTGTGTACCGCCGGAATCAGCGTGGCCACGACCGGCGTATTGTTCAGAAAGGCGCTGAGCAATACCACAGGGGTAAAAAGACGCGCCAGGGCGCCGCGCTCGGTGTCAGGCTTGCCCAGCACCCGGTCTATCAGCAGGTCGGCAGCGCCTGACGCATGCATCCCGGCGGCCACGACAAACATGGCAGCCACGGTGATGAGTCCGCTGTTGCCAAAGCCGGCGAGGGCCTCAGTGGGCGACAGTATTCCACCAAGGCTCAGCAGGCTGAGCGCGGCCATCATCACCAGGTGAGGTCGTATGCGGCTGAAAATCAGGGTCAAGAGGACGGAGGCGGTAAGTGCCAGGGAAAACCAGCCATGCCATTGCATTGTTGCAGATTCCGACAAGTGGACAGCAGAGAGTTGCTGTTGAGCATCGGCGGAGTATAGGGCTGCGTATAAATAACTAATAAGAATATGTTTTGCTATTATTAGAATATTTTATTCTATTAGGCAGGTACTGTTCGCCAGGCTGCCGGTCTTGCAACGGAGCTTGATCAAGGGCTCTGGTGCGGGATCTCAATGCCTGGCTGCCGGCAGCCGAGAGCGCACTGCATCGGGGCTGTTCCCGTGCGCGGGAGAAGTACAGAATGAGGCTTGTACAGTCGAGGCAACAGGGATGACTTCTATGACACTGCAACAGCTTCTGGGCATCGCGTTGCCCATCATTCAGGCGCCGATGGCGGGTGCCCAGGGCCATGCCCTGGCGGCAGCGGTGTGCAATGCCGGCGGGCTGGGGTCTTTGCCCTGTGCCATGCTGACCGCTGAATCATTGCAGGTGGAGCTCGAAGCGCTCAGTGCTGCCACGACACAGCCTTTCAATGTCAATTTCTTTTGCCACCGACCGCCACAACCCGATGAGGCCCGGGAGGCGG